>CAZBYA010000001.1:0-3616 GCA_964496175.1 uncultured Gaiellales bacterium
GGTGCGCGAACCCGAGCTTCGCGATCGTGTCGATCGCCTCCGGCTCCGCGACGCCCTCCAACAGCGCGTACGCCGCCTCGTTGATGAACGGCATCAGGATCCGGTTCGAGACGAAGCCCGGGAAGTCGCGCGCCTCGGCCGGCTCCTTGCCGAGCTCGCGCGCGAGCCGGACGATCGCCGCGGCGGTCTCGTCGGAGGTCTGCACGGCGCGGATCACCTCGACGAGCTTCAGCACCGGAACCGGGTTGAAGAAGTGCATGCCGATCACGCGGTCGGGCCGCGACGTGACCGCGGCGAGTGACGTGATCGGGATCGAGCTCGTGTTCGACGCGAGGATGGCGCTCTCCGGCAGCGCCTCGCCGGCGCGCCGGAAGACATCCTCCTTCGCCGCGGCGTCTTCGGTGATCGCCTCGATCATCAGGTCGGCGGGGACGAGCTCCGCCACCGGCTCGATGCGCGCCGTCACCTCGGCGACGTCGGCGCCGAGACGCGTCAGGCTCTTCTCGATCGCGGCGAGGCCGCGCTCGACGGCGCCGGGGTAGGGGTCGTGCAGCGAGACGCGGCGGCCGGAGGCGGCGACCACCTGCGCGATCCCGCCGCCCATCTGCCCCGCGCCGACGACCAGGACGTGCTCGAGCTCCACGTCTGAGTTCTAGCTGACGTGCGTCGCGATCCACTCGCGGAGGAACGGCTCCGCGAAGTCGTAGTCGCCCTCGCCGTCCTTGCGGAGGAGCTCGCCCTGAAGCAGCGGGCCGAGGGCGCGCTGGACGTGCGAGGTCGACGGGAGGTCGTGCCGCTGCCGGTACGCGACGCTGAACGGCCTGCCCCGCTCGCTCGCCAGCGCCTGGAGGAGGAGCTTCTGCGTGCGCGTCGCGCGCTCCCAGACGAGCGTGAAGTGCGCGTTCTCGGCGCGCAGGACCGCGTTCAACGCCGATTCCAGGTCCTCGAGCGAGGCGGACGCCCCTTCGGGCACCTCGTCCCAGAGCGCGTACGCCAGCTCCTGCGTCGCGTACGGATGGCCCCGGGTGATCGAGAGCAGGCCGTCGAGCGCCTCGGCGCTCACGCTCCGCTTCGTCCGCTCGAACTGCGCCAGGATGAACTCGCGGAAGAGGGGCTCGGGAATCGCGCCGATCTCCATCGTCTTGGCGCTGCGGTAGAACGGCTCGTTCTGGTGCGTGAAGAGCCGGTGCATCATGTCGCGCTTGCTCCCCGCGTACACGTGCGCGACGTGCGCCTGCTTCTGGAAGACCGACCGCATCAGCGCGGGCAGGCGCGGATCGATGCTCGTGACCTCCTGGAACTCGTCGAAGTAGACGACGACCTGCTTGCCGGTGTCCGCGCCGATCGTGCCGGGGAGCTCCAGCAGACGCTCCAGCGTGTCGTCGATGTCGGCGTCGCTGCGCGACGAGGAGAAGCCGAACGACAGCGAGCCGTCGGCGGGGTCGACCGTGATCACGGGTGCGACGCGCAGCCCCTGGAACATCCGAAGGTGCTCCTTGGCCTTGAACACGACGGGAGCGATGTCGTCGTTGATCGACTTCGCGAGCTTGGCGGCGAGGCGTTCCTTCGTCGGCGTCGTCATCAGGTCGACCTCGGCGACGAGCACGCCCTCGCCGAGGAGGTCGCGGACGGCCGCCCGCACGAGCGAGGACTTCCCGTAGCGGCGCGGGGCGATCACCGCCACGTTCTGGCCGTTGCGGATGTCGCGCTTCAGCCGGTCGAGCTCGAGCTCGCGGTCGGTGAACGACTCGTCGGCGACGAGGTCGCCGTACGTGAAGGGGTTGCGCGGGCTGTCGGGTCGGCGGGGCACGCCGCTCACTATACCTAATCGTATAATACGAACGGGTGACTCGCACGTAGCGGAGCGGTCACGCCGGAGTGTTATACGTCCGTGTGACTGCGCCTGAGCCCGCTCTGGCCTACGCTTCAGCCGTGGAGGTGCGTGTCGCAACGGGTGCCGACGCCGACGCGATCGCGGCGGTGCAGGAGCGGACGTGGCAGGCCGCCTACCGCCACGTCTTCCGCGTGCCGGAGCTCGAGCGCGGCGGCTTCATCGACGCGGGCCGCTGGCGCTCGCGGCTGGAGCGGCCGCCGGCCGGCTGGACGACCTTCGTCGGCGAGGCGGACGGCGTCGTCGTCGGCTTCGCGTCGGTCGGCCCGAGCCGCGACGAGCGCGGCCTCGGCGAGCTGTATGCGATCTACGTCGAGCCGGAGCGCTGGTCGACGGGCGCCGGCCGCCTGCTGCTCGAGGCGGCGGAGGCGCGCCTCCGCCAGGCGTGGGCCGAGGCGACGCTCTGGGTGCTCGACGACAACCCGCGCGCGCGCCGGTTCTACGAGCGCGCCGGCTGGGCGCCCGACGGCGCCACGAAGGCGGAGGACCGCTGGGGCGTGCGCGCGCCGGAGATCCGCTACCGCAAGACGCTCGCCACCAGCTGCACGTCGCGCTCGTAGCTGAGCAACGCGGCGGCCTCGGCCGCGCTCACCCAGCGCACCTCGTCGACCTCGTTCGCCGGCCGCGCCTCCCCGTCCGCACGCATCCGGAACCAGCGGACCTCCTTCGGCGCGCCGTCGACCTCGTACCGCGTCGTGGCCGCGTAGCCGTCGACGCGGCAGCGGAGACGCGTCTCCTCCTCGAGCTCCCGCACCGCGCACTCCTCCCAGGTCTCCCCCGGCTCCAGCTTCCCCTTCGGGAGCGACCAGTCGCCGTGCCGCGGCCGGTGCACGACCAGCACGCGCCCGTCGCGGACGACGATCCCGCCGGCGGCGCAAACCTGCGGCTTCATCCCGATGGTGATAGCACGGCACGGCGGTACGGTCGGGCCGTGACGCTCCCGCAGGGGACGGTGACGTTCCTGTTCACGGACGTCGAGGGCTCGACGCGCCTGCTCGAGCAGGAGCCGGAGCGCTACGCGCAGCTGCTGGCGGAGCACCGGGCGCTCGTGCGCGAGGCGTGCGCCGCCGGGCACGAGGTCGACACGCAGGGAGATGCGTTCTTCTTCGCGTTCGCGCGCGCCGACGACGCGGTCGCGGCGGCGGCGGCGGCACAGTCGGAACTCGCGCCGTTCGCGCTGAAGGTGCGCATGGGCCTCCACACGGGCCAGCCGACGCGGGACGGCGACCGCTACGTCGGCATCGACGTGCACCGGGCGGCACGGATCGCGGACGCCGCGCACGGCGGCCAGGTCCTGCTCTCGCAGACCACGCACGACCTCGTCCCCGACGCGGACGTCGTCGACCTCGGCGAGCACCGCCTCAAGGACCTCACGCTCCCGACCCGGCTCTACCAGCTCGGGCACGACGTCTTCCCGCCGCCGCACACGCTCGAGAACCGGCCGACGAACCTGCCGGCGCAGCCGTGGCCGCTCGTCGGCCGCGACCGCGAGCTCGCCGAGCTGACCGGGCTGCTGCGGGGCGAAGGCCCACGGCTCGTCACCGTCACCGGCCCCGCGGGCGGCGGCAAGACCCGGCTCGCGCTCCAGGCGGCCGCGGAGCTGCTCGACGAGCGCTTGGACGGCGTGTGGTACGTCGCGCTCGAGTCGGTGCGCGAGCCGCAGCTCGTGCGTCCGACCGTCGCGGCGGCGCTCGCCGTGCCCGAAGGCGAGCTCGACCGCCACCT
>CAZBYA010000001.1:3716-36592 GCA_964496175.1 uncultured Gaiellales bacterium
CCGCTCGCGATCGAGCTCGCCGCTGCTCGCGTGCGCCTGCTCTCGCCCGAGGCGATCCTCGACCGGATCGACCACCGCCTGAGCCTGCTGACGGGCGGCGCGCGCGACCGGCCGACGCGGCAGCAGACGCTGCGCGGCGCGATCGAGTGGAGCTACGGGCTGCTGCAGGAGGAGGACCGCGAGCTCTTCGCGCGGCTCGGCGTCTTCCACGGCGGCTTCGACCTCGAGGCCGCCGAGGCGGTGTGCGACGCGACCCTCGACGGGATCGAGACGCTCGTCGAGTCGAGCCTGGTGCGCGCCGAGGACGACCGCTTCTCGCTGCTCGAGTCGATCCGCGAGCTCGCGGTCGAGCGACTCGGCGGGTCGGGCGAGCTCGAGCGGCTCGTCCTCCGCCACGCGCAGCACTACCTGGCGATCGGCGAGCGGGCCTGCAAGGACATCCGGGTCGGCTGCCGGCTCGAGCAGTGGATGGCGTGGGGCACGCGCGAGCTCGACAACCTGCGGGCCGCGGTCGCCGCGTTCCGCCGCACGGGGGACCTCGCGCGCGAGGCGCGGGCGACGCTCGCCCTCGTCGGCTACCTCCAGGCGCGCGGCCGGCTGCGCGAGTCGGTGGCCGTGCTCGACGAGCTCGAGCCGCGCGCCGACGCGCTCGACCCGCCGCTCCGCGCGTGGCTCGACCAGGCGCGGGCCCAGGCTGCGTGGCTCGGCGGCGAAGGTGCGACCGCGCGGCGACTGTCGCTGTCGGTGCTCGAGACCGCGTGCGAGCTCCACATGGGCGAGCTCGAGGCCCTGGCGACGAACAGCGTCGCCCTCGCGGCGCTGCGCCTCGAGGACTTCGACGAGGCCGAGCGCTGGTTCGGGCGCTACGAGCAGGTCGCGCGGCGGGTCGCGCCCGACTACGCAGTCGCCGCGACGAACAACCGCGCGGTCATGCGGATCGTGCGGGGCGACATCGCGACGGCCCGCGCCATGCTCGACGAGGTGATGTGGACCGACGGCGCGATCGTGCTGCACAACCTCGGCCTGACCTCCCTGCTCGAGGGCGATCGCGAGACCGCGCTGGCGTGGCTGCGGCGGAGCCTGGAACGGGCGCGGGAGGCACGTACGGACGGCGTCTTCGTCTACGGCCTGAACGCGCTCGCGGCCGTGCGCGCCGAGACGGACCCCGAGGTCGCGGCCCGGGTGCGGGGCGCTGCGGAGGCGCTCGGGCGCAGGCTCGGCGTCGTGATCGAGGAGCCGGACGCCGGGCTGGCCGCGCGCACCGACGCCGAGCTGCGCGACCGCCTCGGCGCGGCGTACCCGGACCTCGTCGCGGCCGGGGCGACGCTGACGCCGGACGAGGCTGCGGCGCTGGCGCTAGACCTCGATCAGCAGGGCGTCGCCCTGGCCGCCGCCGGAGCAGATCGCGGCCAGGCCTAGGCCGCCGCCCGAGCGGCGCAGCTCGTGCACCATGGTCGCGACGATGCGCCCGCCGGAGGCGCCGATCGGGTGGCCGAGCGCGACGGCGCCGCCGTTCACGTTCACCTGCTCCTCGTCGGCGCCGAGCAGCTTCGTCGAGTTCCACGCCACCGACGCGAACGCCTCGTTGATCTCGACGCGTTGCACGTCCTCGATCGCCTTCCCGGCACGCTCGAGCGCCATCACGCCGGCGCGCGCGGGCGTCCGCGCGAGGTAGGCGAACTCGTCGGCGACGTAGCCCTGCGCGACGATCGTCGCGAGCGGCTCGAGCCCGCGCGACCGCGCGAACTCCTCCGAGCAGACGATCACGCAGCTCGCGCCGTCGTTGACGCCCGGCGCGTTGCCGGCCGTCGTCGTTCCTTCCGGGTCGAACACCGGCTTCAGCGTCGCGAGCTTCTCGAGCGTCGTGTCGCTGCGCACGCTCTCGTCGGCCGTCACGTCGCCGACGGGGACGAGCTCGTCCTCGAACAGGCCCTCGTCCTGCGCGCGCGCTGCGCGCTGGTGCGAGCGCGCGGCCCACGAATCCTGCTGCTCGCGGCTGATCCCGAGCTCGCGCGCGACGCGCGAGTTCTGGACGACCATGTGCAGCTGGTCGAACGTCGACGTCAGCCCGTCGTAGACCATCGAGTCGAGCACCTCGCCGTGGCCGAGCCGGTAGCCGAAGCGCGCCTTCTTCAGCAGGTAGGGCGCGTTCGTCATCGACTCCATCCCACCGGTGACCACGAGCTCGACGTCGCCGGCGCGGATCATCGAGTCGGCGATCTCGATCGCGCGGATCGAGGACGCGCAGACCTTGTTGATCGTGTCGGCCGGCGTCTCCTTCGGCAGGCCCGCGCCGATCGCGGCCTGGCGCGCAGGCGCCTGGCCCGCGCCGCCCTGCAGCACCTGGCCCATGATCACGTACTGCGGCTCGTGCGGCTCGAGCCCGACGCGGGCGAGCGCCGCCTCGATCGCGAACGCGCCGAGCTGCGGCGCCTCGTACGCGGCGAGGCCGCCTCCGAGCTTCCCGAACGGCGTGCGAACTGCGCTGACGATGACGCTACGAGTGGACATGGCCCGAGCGTAGCGGGCGGCCGCCTTCAGCCCGTCCGGAGATCACCGCACGAACGAGGCGTCGGCCTGCAGGCGCAGCGCGAACGCGACGACGAGGCGCACGGTTGCCTCGACGTCGTCGAGCGCGCACATCTCGTTGGGGGTGTGCAGGTAGCGCGTGGGGATCGAGATCAGACCGGTCGGGACGCCGGCGCGCGCCAGGTGGATCTCGTCCGCGTCCGTCTGCGTCGTCCGGGTGTAGATCTCGAACGCGTACGGGATCCCCTCCTGCTCGGCGGTCTCCGCGAGCAGGTCGACGACCTGCTTGTTCAGGGTCGGGCCGCGCGCGATCATCGCCCCCATCCCGAGCTCGATGCGGCCGGCGCGCCGCGCGTCGCCGCCGGGGACGTCCGTCGCCGGCGTCACGTCGATCGCGAGCGCAACGTCGGGGCCGAGACCGTACGCCGCCGCACGCGCCCCGTAGAGGCCGATCTCCTCCTGCACCGCCGCGACGGCGACGACGTCGACCCGGGCCGCGCCCGACTCGGCGATGCGCCGTGCCGACTCGAGCGCGACGTACGCACCGAGCCGGTTGTCGAGCGCGCGGGACCGCAGGCGGGCGTTCGGCAGGTCGACCGTCGGAGCGACCCACACGCCGGCGTCGCCGACGCTCACGAGGCGCTCGGCGTCCTCGCGGTCCTTCGCGCCGATGTCGATGTGCAGGTCGGCGTGCTCCAGCCTCGGCCGGTCGCGCAGGTCCTCGGGGTAGATCCGCTTGCGTGCGATCGCGCCGGAGATGCGGCCGCCTCGCGTCAGCAGCTCGACCCGCTGGCCGTAGAGCACCTCCGGCCCGATGCCGCCGATCGTCGTGAACGAGAGCAGCCCGTTCTCCTCGATGTTGGTGATCGCGACGCCGATCTCGTCGATGTGGCCGACCACCGCGAGCGTCGGCGCTCCCTCGCCGGCGCGGACGCGCGCGAAGGAGGAGCCGAGCGTGTCGGAGCTCACCTCGGCGAACGCCGAGGCCGCCTCGCGCCACACGCGCGCGGGCTCCTCCTCGTGCCCGGAAGGGCCGGGCGCGGCGAGCAGGGCCTGGAGCAGGGCGGGCGCGGGCATCGCGCTTGCGGATTCAACCAGGAGCGCCTACGCTGGGAGGCGATGACCTTCCCGACCCCGACCTGGTGGGCGTGGCGCCACGAGCGGGGCGGGAGCCTGCGCGCCTAGTCCGAAGCGCCGAATACCCCGCACCGCTCGATCGAGACCCAGGAGGGTCTTTTTTGTTGCCGTGATCGTCTCCACCGTCCTCAACACCGACCTGCTGACGCCGCTCGGCGCCTACCTCCAGCTGCGCGGCGAGGGGCGCGCGGCGTTCCTGCTCGAGTCGGTCGAGCGCGGCCGCCTCGGCCGCTACTCGCTCGTCGGCTGCGGCAGCCGGCTCGTCGGCTTCGCCGAGGCCGAGACGCTCGGCGAGCCCGTCGTCGGCTACCTCGGGTACGACCACGTGGCCACGCTCGAGCCGACGGTGCCCCTGCCGGACGCCGGCTACGGCCTGCCCGAGAGCCGGTTCGTGGTCGCCGACGTGCTCGTCCGGTTCGACCACGTGCGCCAGATCGCCGAGGTGCTCGCCGGCGAGCCCGGCGCGGTCACCAAGCTCCTGGAGTCGCAGGTGCCCCGCCCGCCGCGGGAGTCCGGCCGCAGCGGGCCGACGCGGCGCCTGCCGAGCCGCTACGAGTACGAGCGCGGCGTCGAGGCGTGCAAGGAGCACATCCGGCGCGGCGACGCCTTCCAGATCGTGCTGTCGCAGCGCGCCGAGCGCCGCACCGACGTCTCGCCGCTCTCACTCTACCGTTCGCTCCGGCGGGTCAATCCCTCGCCGTACCTCTTCCTGCTCGAGCTCGACGGCGTCGCGCTCGTCGGCTCCTCGCCGGAGACGCTCGTCAAGCAGGACGGCTCGCGCGCGTCCGTCAACCCGATCGCCGGGTCGACGAGCCCGGGAGACGGCGATGCCGAGCGGCTGCTCCGCTCCGAGAAGGACCGCGCGGAGCACGTGATGCTCGTCGACCTCGGCCGCAACGACCTCTCGCGCGTCTGCGTGCCCGGGACGGTGAAGGTCGAGCGGTTCCTCGAGGCGGAGCGCTTCTCGCACATCACGCACCTCGTCTCGGAGGTCGCGGGCGAACTGCGACCGGGCGTCTCGTCGTTCGACCTGCTGCGCGCGACCTTCCCCGCCGGCACGGTCTCGGGCGCGCCCAAGGTGCGCGCGATGCAGATCATCTCCGAGCTCGAGGGCCATCGCCGGGGCCCGTACGCCGGGGCGGTGCTCTACGCGCTGCCGGGCGGCCCGCTCGACGCCTGCATCGCCATCCGCACGGTCGTCCTGCACGACGGCGTCGCGCTGCTCCAGGCGGGCGCCGGCATCGTCGCGGACAGCGACCCGAAGGCCGAGCACGAGGAGTGCCTGCGCAAGCTCGCCGCGCTCGAGACCGCGATCGACCTCGCGGAGGCGCGCACGTGATCCTCCTCGTGGACAACTACGACTCGTTCACCTACAACCTCGCGCACCTGTTCGGCGAGCTCGGCGCGGAGGTCGTCGTTCGGCGCAACGACGAGATCTCCGTCGACGAGGCGGAGCTCCTTGCCCCCTCCCACCTCGTCGTCTCGCCGGGGCCCGGACGCCCCGAGGAGGCGGGCGTGACGCCGGACCTCGTGCGCCGCCTGTCCGCCCGGGTCCCGACGCTCGGCGTCTGCCTCGGCCACCAGGCGCTCGTGCAGGCGTACGGCGGCGAGGTCGGGCCCGCGCGGCAGCTCGTGCACGGGAAAGCGACCCTCGTCTCGCACGACGGCCGCGGCATCTTCGCCGGCCTGCCCGAGGACTTCCTCGCGGCCCGCTACCACTCGCTCGCCGCCACCTCCGTCCCCGGCTGCTTCGAGGTGTCGGCGACCGCGGCGGACGGCGAGGTGATGGCGGTGCGGCACCGCGAGCTGCCCGCGGACGGCGTCCAGTTCCACCCCGAGTCGGTGCTGACGCCGGAGGGACGCCGGATCGCCGCCAACTTCCTGGAAGGATCCCCCCGATGATCCAGGACGCGCTCGCGCGGCTGCTCGACGGGCACGACCTCTCGCGCGAGGAGGCGCGGGCGGTGATGGACACGATCATGTCCGGCGAGGCGACGCCGGCGCAGATCGGCGGGTTCCTCGTCGCGCTGCGCCTGAAGGGCGAGACCGCGGACGAGATCGCCGGCTCCGCGGAGGCGATGCGTGGGCACGTCATCCCGGTGCACCCGACGCGCACGGACCTCGTCGACACCGCGGGCACCGGCGGCGACGGCGGCAAGACGTTCAACATCTCGACCGCCGCGGCGCTGCTCGCGGCGGCGGCGGGCGCCGCGGTCGCGAAGCACGGCAACCGCTCGGTCTCGTCCGCCTCCGGCTCGGCCGACGTGCTCGAGGCGCTCGGCTTCAGCCTCGACCTGCCGTGCGAGCGGATCGCGCAGTCGATCGACGAGCTCGGCTTCGGCTTCATGTTCGCGCCGACCCACCATCCGGCGATGAAGCACGCCGGGCCGGTGCGGCGCGAGCTCGCGGCGCGCACCGTCTTCAACGTGCTCGGCCCGCTGACGAACCCCGCCGGCGCGCGGGCGCAGGTGGTCGGCGTCTACTCGCCGCTCCTGGTGCCGGTGATCGGCGACGTGCTCGCGCAGCTGGGCGCGCGGCGCGCGTTCGTGGTGCACGGCGCCGGCGGCATCGACGAGCTCTCCCCCGCCGGCTCGAACCTCGTCTGCGAGGTCGTCGACGGCGGCACGCGCATGCGGGAGATCGACCCGCTCGAGCTCGGCGTGCCGCGCTGCGACCCCGACGAGCTGCGCGGCGGCAGCCCCGAGCAGAATGCGCAGAAGATCCGCGAGGTGTTCGAGGGCGGCAACGGCGGCTGCCGCTCCGCGATCCTCCTCAATGCCGCGGGCGCGATCGCCGCCGCCGGGCATGCCGCCGACCTGAAGGAGGGGCTCGGGATCGCGCAGGAGACGCTGGCCTCCGGTGCGGCGGCCGAGCGGCTCGAGCAGCTGATCGCGTTCTCGCGCGCGGAGGCGGCGGCGTGAGGTTCCTCGACGCTTTGGGGGCGCCGGGCTTCGGCGCGATCGCGGAGTTCAAGCGGCGCTCGCCGTCAGCGGGCGACCTGCGGCCGGACGGCGACGTCGTCGCGGTCGCGCGCGCGTACGAGCGCGCGGGCGCGCGCGCGATGTCGGTGCTCGTCGACGAGCGTTTCGGGGGCTCGTGGGACGACCTGCGCGCGGCGCGCGCCGCGACCTCGCTGCCGCTGCTGGCGAAGGGCTTCTTCTCGACGGCGGAGCACCTGCGCACGGCCCGCGAGGCGGGCGCCGACGCCGCGCTGCTGCTCCTGCGCGACCTCGACGACGCGACGTGCGCCGATCTGCTGCGGGCGGCGGCCGAGCTCGACCTCGACACGCTCGTCGAGGCGCACGACGCGGACGAGCTCGCACGCGCGGCGGAGCTCGACGCGCCGGTCGTGGGCGTCAACGCGCGCAACCTCGCCGACTTCTCGATCGACCGCCGCGCGCAGCTCGAGCTCGTCGCCTCGGCGCCCCGCGACCGCGTCGTCGTCGCGGAGTCCGGCATCGCCACCCGCGCGCAGGCCGCCGCAGCCGAGCTTGCCGGCGCGAACGCGGTGCTCGTCGGGTCGACGCTGATGCGCGCCGCCGACCCCGGCGGCGCACTGGCGCACCTCGTGTCGCGGCCGCTCGTCAAGGTCTGCGGGCTCACGCGCCAGGAGGACGTCGACGTCGCGGTCGAGGCGGGCGCGGACCTCGTCGGCTTCATCCTCGCCCGCGAGAGCCCGCGCCGGGCCGACGAGCTGCTCCCGGCGCCGGACACGGTGCTGCGCGTCGCCGTCTTCGTCGGCGAGCGCGACGAGACCGACGCCGACCTCGTCCAGTTCTACGGGCGCGAGAACGGCCACCGCTCGCGCGACGCGGTGCTGCTGCGCGGCGAGGAGCGCGTCGGGACCGTCGTCGACCTGCCGTGGCTCGAAGGCGACTCGACGCACCTCGAGCGCGCGAAGGCCACGGAAGGGCGCGTGATGCTGGCGGGCGGGCTCGGCCCCGACAACGTCGCCGCCGCGGTCGCCGAGGTGCATCCCTGGGCGGTCGATTCGGCGCGCTCGACGGAGCGGCTGCCCGGCGTCAAGGACCACGACGCGGTGCGCGCGTGGGTGGAGGCGGCGCGGTGACGCGGACCTTCGGCGAGTACGGCGGGCGGTACGTGCCGGAGACGCTGATCCCGGCGCTGGACGAGCTCGAGCAGGCGTGGCGCGAGCTGGCGGACGACGACGGCTTCCGCGCCGAGCTGCACGATCTGCTGACCTCGTACGCGGGCCGACCGACGCCGCTGACGCGGGTCGAGCGCTTCGCGCCCCAGCAGCGCGTGTACCTGAAGCGCGAGGACCTGATGCACACCGGCGCGCACAAGCTGAACAACGCGCTCGGGCAGGCGGTGATCGCGCGACGCCTCGGCAAGCGGCGGATCATCGCCGAGACCGGCGCCGGCCAGCACGGCGTCGCGACCGCGACCGTCTGCGCGCGCTTCGGCCTCGAGTGCGTCGTCTACATGGGCAGCGAGGACATGCGCCGGCAGGCGCCCAACGTCGAGCGGATGCGACTGCTCGGCGCGGAGGTGCGGCCGGTCGAGTTCGGCACGCGCACGCTCAAGGAGGCGACGAGCGAGGCGATCCGCGACTGGATCGCCACCGTCGAGACGAGCTACTACCTGATCGGCTCGTGCGTCGGCCCGGCGCCGTACCCCGAGATCGTGCGCGAGCTCCAGCGTGTGATCGGCCGCGAGGCGCGCGAGCAGTTCCTGGCGGCGGAGGGACGCCTGCCGGAGGCGGTCGTCGCCTGCGTCGGCGGCGGCTCGAACGCGATCGGCATGTTCTACGACTTCGTCCCCGACGACGACGTGCGCCTCGTCGGGGTCGAGGCGGCGGGCGCGGCGTCGCTGGCCGCCGGACGACCCGGCGTGCTGCACGGCGCGCGCTCCTCGCTGCTCGCGGACGAGGACGGGCAGATCCTCGACGCGCACTCGATCTCCGCCGGCCTCGACTACCCGGGTGTCGGTCCCGAGCACGCGTGGCTGCGCGACACGGGGCGCGCCCAGTACGTGACGGCGACCGACGAGGACGCGCTGGCGGCATTCCACCGGCTGTGCGAGACGGAGGGGATCGTGCCCGCGCTCGAGTCGTCGCATGCGCTGGCGCGCGCCCTCGACTGCGGCGCCGAGCTCGTCGCCGTCTGCCTGTCGGGTCGCGGCGACAAGGACCTCGCAGAGGTGCTCGGGCTGTGAGTCGCCTCGTCGTCTATTTGATGGCGATGCCGGACACGCCGGAGCTCGCGGAGGCGGCGGTCGAGGCGGGCGCGGACATCGTCGAGCTCGGCTTTCCGTTCTCCGACCCGCTCGCTGACGGCCCGGTGATCCGCCGCGCGGGCGAGCGCGCGCTCGCCGCCGGGATGCGCACGGGCCGCTGCCTCGAGGTGCTCGCCGAGACGCGCGCTCGGGTCGCCGCGCCGCTGGTCCCGATGACGTACTCGTCGATCCTGGACGCGTACGGCTGGCAGCGGTTCGAGTCGGACGCTCGCGCTGCCGGCGCGACGTCGCTGATCGTGGCCGACCTGCCGTCCGACGTGCGCCCGGACGTCGCCCGGGTGCACCTCGTCGCGCCGACGTCGACCGACGAGCGGCTGCGCCTCGCGGCGGAGGCGACCGACGGCTGGCTCTACCTGGTGACGGTCGCCGGGACGACGGGCGCGCGGCCGGAGCTCGCGCCGACGCTGGCGCCGCTCGCGCAGCGGGTCCGGGCGGTCACCGACGTCCCGCTCTACGCGGGCTTCGGGATTGCGACGCCGGAGCACGCGCGCGCGGCGGCGGCGCTGGTCGACGGCGTCGTCGTCGGCACGCGGGCGGTCGAGGCGGCGGAGTCGGGCGCGGCCGAGCTGTCCGCCCTGGTCGCGTCCCTGCGGGCCGCCCTCGACGCAGCAGCGCCGGTGAGTTAGTAACAGACTGTTACAAGCGCTCCGGGAGCCGGCGCCCCGGCGCACGCCGACTTAGTAACAGTCTGTTACAAGCACGCCCGCCAGTACGCTCTCGCCCCATGGCCAGCGCGACCGTCGTCGGGGCCGGCGTCTTCGGCGCCTCGACCGCCCGCGAGCTCCGCCGGCGCGGGTTCGAGGTGACGCTCGTCGAGCAGTACGCGCCCGGGACGGTCCGCTCGGCGTCCGGCGGCGACACCCGCCTGCTGCGGCTGGCCCACGGCGGGGCCGAGTGGTACACGCGCCTCGCGCAACGCGCGCGCGACCACTGGCTCGAGCTCGAGCGCTCAACCGGCACCCGCATCTGGGAACCGACCGGGCTCGCCTGGTTCGCCGGCCGCGACGACGGCTTCGAGGCCGCGAGCCGCGACACGATGCGGCGCCTCGGGATCGACTGCGACTGGCTCGCGCCGGACGAGGCGCGCCGCCTCTACCCCTCGCTCGGCGTCGACGACCTGGCCGCCGTCCTCTACGAGCCCGGCGCCGGCGTCCTGCACGCGCGGCGCGCGACGCAGCTGCTCGCCGAGGACGCCCAGCGGCTCGGCGTCCGCGTTCGGAGCGGCACGCTCCGCCCCGAGGACGCCCCGAGCGCCGATGTCGTCGTCTGGGCCTGCGGAGCGTGGCTCCCGAAGCTCTTCCCCGGCCTCGTGGAGCTCCAGATCAGCCGCCGCGAGGTCTTCTTCTTCGGCGGCGACGCCGGCTGGACCGGCACGCCCGGCTTCTGCGACTACGACGGCAACTTCTACGGCCACGGCGACGTCGCCGGGCTCGGCGTCAAGATCGCGCCCGACGTCGACGGCGGCGACGTCGACGCCGACACGCTCGAGCGGCTGCCGTCGCCCGAGCGCGAGCGGCAGGCGCGCGCGTACGCGGCCCGCCGCTTCCCCGCCCTCGCGGACGCGCCGATCGTCGGCGCACGCGTCTGCCAGTACACGCTCACGCGCGACACGCACTTCCTCGTCGCCCGGCATCCCGAGCGAGACGACTGGTGGCTCATGGGCGGCGGCTCCGGCCACGGCTTCAAGCACGGCCCGGCGCTCGCGGAGTACGTCGCCGACTGCGTCGAGGGCCGGCGCGAGCCCGAGCCCTACCACGGGCTCGGGCCGCGCACCGGCGACGCCGGACTGCGAACGGCCTCGTCGGGCTAGCCGCCGAGCGCCTTCTTCGAGACGAGCGCGTCGTGCAGCGCGCCCTTCGACTTCGCCAGGTGCAGGTTGAGCATCGGCAGGTCCTGCCTCGCCAGCGCGACGACCTGCGCCGACTGCCCCTTGTGCACCTCGAACGCCGTTTCCTCGATGTCCTGCTGGTGGTCCTTGAACTCGAGCGAGGTGTACGCCACGTCGAACGACGAGCGCGGCATCGTCGCCACCTGGCTCAGCTCCCACTGCATGCTCGGCGTCGCGGCCGGCGGGACGCTCACCCCGAGCCGGTGCGCGAGCGCGATCGACTCCTGCAACGACTTGGAGTGGTCCTTGACCAACCGCGCGCCGAGCGCACGCGTGGTCGCCAGCAGGCCGCGGCTGAGCGCGATCTTGCCGCCGGCGATCTCGAAGCGGTCGCCGGAGATCGACGTCTGGAGCCAGTTCTCGTCCTGCGCCGAGGTCCCGGCGGTCGCGGCGGCCCCCGCCGTCGCCGTGACCGCGAGCAGCACCCCCGCCAGCGCAATCAGCTTCTTCATGCGTTCCTCCTTGTGGACGCGCCTGCGTCTCGAAGGAGGTTGCCGCCGTTTACCTCTTGAAACTAGGAAGCGTCCCGCTCGGCGGCCTCGAGCGCGAGCAGCAGCTTGCGCAGCAGCCCGTTCAGCTGGCGCTGCTCGGCCTTCGTCAGCGCCGAGGCGAAGAACGCCTCGCGACGTGCTCCGACGCTGACCGCCGAGTCGTACTTCTTCCGGCCCGCGTCGGTGAGCTCGACGATCACCCCGCGGCGGTCGTCGGGATCGGGCAGGCGGCGGATCAGGCCGAGCTTCTCGAGCGCGTCGAGCCGCGTCGTCATGGCGCCGCTCGACAGCTCCAGATCGGCAGCGAGCACGCCGGGCGAGCTGCGGAGGTCCGGCCGGAGCCGCAGGCGTCCGAGCGTGTGGAACTCGGGGGGCGTGAGCGCGTGCTCGGCGAGGATGCGCTCCATCCCACGCTTGAGACGGCGGTTGATGCCACCGATCCGGTCGACGATCCCCTCCACCTCGAGGTCCAGCCCGACCTCGCGCGGCAGCACCTCCAGCTGCTTCAGGAACCGGTCGACGTGATCCTCGGCCATCGCGCACATCGTGACAGAAAATCTCTTGACGTCAAGAGACTCGAGTGCTAGCCTCTCGACATCAAGATATTCGAGACCGAGAGAAGGGAGCCGGCATGAGGCCCTCCGACCCCACCGCCACCAAGATCTTCGCCGACGCCCACGTGGAGACGCTGCGCGGCAGCCGCCGCCCCGCCCTGCGCAGGCGCCCGCCCCGCTCGAACTGACGAGTCGCCCTGGCAAGGGAGGGCGCCGGCCCCGCGCCGGCGCCCTCCCGGCGTCCTTCGCCGCGGCCGTGCCGTTTGCGAGGATCGAACCGCTGCCCTCCGTCGCGCTCCGCAACCGGCTCGTCCTGGTCGCCTGCATCCTCGGATCGGTGATCGTCTTCGTCGACTCGACGGTCGTCAACGTCGCGCTGCCGGCGATCCAGCGGGACCTCGGCGGCGGCCTCGCGCTCCAGCAGTGGGTGGTCGACGCCTACCTGCTGACGCTCGGCTCGCTGCTCCTGGTCGGCGGCTCGCTCGGCGACCTCTTCGGCGCGAGGCGGCTGTTCCTCGCCGGCATCGTCGCGTTCGGCGCGACGAGCGTGCTGTGCGCCGCCGCGCCGGACGGCACCCTCCTGATCCTCGCGCGCGGCCTTCAGGGGATCGCGGGCGCGATCCTGACGCCCGCGGGGCTGGCCGTGATCGCCGCGACCTTCAGCGGCGAGGCCCGCGGCGCGGCCGTCGGCACCTGGACGGCCTGGACCGGCGTCGCGTTCGTGATCGGCCCGCTCGTGGGCGGCTGGCTGGTGACGAACGCGTCCTGGCGGTGGGTCTTCCTGATCAACGTGCCGTTCGTGCTCGCCACCGTCGCGCTCGTCGCGTACGCGGTGCCCGCGCGCGAGGGCGGCGACGAGCGCGCGCACGTCGACGCCGTCGGCGGCCTGCTCTGCGCGCTCGGGCTGGGCGGACCCGTCTTCGCGCTGATCGAGGCGCCGCGCCGCGGCTTCACGAGCCCGCTGATCCTCGCCACGCTGCTGGGCGGCGTGGCGCTGCTCGCCACGTTCGTGTGGTGGGAGCGCCGCGCGCGGCAGCCGATGCTCCCCCTGCGTCTCTTCTCCCGCCGCAACTTCGCCTTCGCCAACCTCGAGACGCTGACCGTGTACGCCGGCCTCTCGACGCTGACGTTCTTCCTGGTGCTCTTCGTCCAGCAGCTCGACGGGTACACCGCGCTGGACAGCGGGCTCGCCCTCCTCCCCACGACGATCGTGATGTTCGTCCTCTCGCCGCGCGTCGGCCGGCTTGCGATGCGCCACGGGCCGCGCTGGTTCATGGGCGGCGGCCCGTTCGTCGCCGCCGCCGGGCTGGCCGGGATGGCGCGCCTCGAGCCCGGTTTCTCGTACTGGCTCGAGCTGCTGCCTGCGCTGCTCGTCTTCTCCGTCGGCCTGTCGCTGATCGTCGCGCCGCTGACCGCGACGGTCCTCGCAGACGCGGGCGAGCGGGACGCGGGGATCGCGAGCGGCGTCAACAACGCCGTCGCGCGGGTCGCGGGGCTGCTCGGGATCGCCGTCGTCGGCGCGGCCGTCGCGGGCGGCGGCAACCACCTCGACCTCTCCGGCTTCCGCCTCGCGATGGCGATCACCGCCGTGCTCGTCGCCGCGGGCGGCGTGACGGGGCTCGCCGGGATCAGGAACGCGTCGTGAGCGCTGCGGCCGAAATCGTTTTCGACCGCGTGACGAAGCGCTACGCCGGGCGCGACTCGGCGGCCGTCCACGAGCTCTCCTTCGAGATCCCCGCCGGCGCCTTCTGCGTGCTCGTCGGGCCGTCCGGCGGCGGCAAGACGACCGCTCTGAAGATGGTGAACCGGCTCGTGCCGTTCGACTCCGGCGACATCCGCATCGACGGCCGCAGCGTGCGCGACATTCCGCTCGTCGAGCTGCGGCGCGGGATCGGCTACGTGATCCAGCACATCGGCCTGTTCCCGCACATGACGGTCGGCGACAACATCGCGACGGTGCCGCGGCTGCTCGGCTGGCCGAAACGCCGGCTGCGGGAGCGCAGCGCCGAGCTGCTCGAGCTCGTCGGGCTGGAGGCCGCGGACGCCCGCCGCTACCCGGCCGAGCTCTCCGGCGGCCAGCGGCAGCGCGTCGGGCTCGCGCGCGCGCTCGCCGCCGACCCGCCGCTCCTGCTGATGGACGAGCCGTTCGGCGCCCTCGACCCGATCACGCGCGTGCGCCTCCAGCGCGAGCTGCGCAGGCTGCACCGCGAGGTCGGCAAGACGGTGATCTTCGTCACGCACGACGTCGACGAGGCGGTGCTGATGGGGGAGCGGATCGCGATCCTCCGCGAGGGCGGCGTGCTCGCGCAGTACGACACGCCGGACCGGATCCTCGCGCACCCGGCCGACGACTTCGTCGCGCAGTTCATCGGCGAGGACCGCGCGCTGCGGCGCCTCGCGCTGCGCACGTTGCGGGACGTGCCGCTGGGACCCGGCACCGACTCGGTACCTGGTACTCGGGTGCCGCCCGACACCACCGTCCGCAACGCGGTCAGCCTGATGCTCGAGAGCGGCGACGAGCAGGTGGTCGTGGTCGACGGCGGCCGCGTGCTCGGCGTCTTCCGCCTCGCCGACGCGGGGGCGCTCCTGTGAGCAGGCTCGCCTCCGGCCCCGTGATCCCGAACTTCGAGCAGGGCAGCGCGTGCGTGCGCGGCGACCACGCCTTCTGCTGGGACTGGGTGCGCCAGCACTGGGGCGACACGCTCCAGCCGGCGCTCGCGCAGCACGTCGAGCTGACGCTGATCGCGGTCGGGATCGGCTTCGCGATCGCGTTCCCGCTGGCCCTGTTCGCGCACCGCTACCGACGCGCCGAGCACCCGATCGGCGTCGTCTCGGCGCTGCTCTACACGATCCCGAGCCTCGCCCTCTTCCAGCTCCTGATCCCGCTGACAGGGCTGACATGGACGACGGTGGAGGTGGGCCTCGTCTCGTACACGCTCGTGATCCTCTTCCCGAACATCGTCACCGGCCTCCGCAGCGCCGACGAAGACGTGCTCGAGGCGGCGCGCGGGATGGGGCTGACGCGGCGCCAGATCCTCTTCCGCGTCGAGCTCCCCCTGGCCGTGCCCGCGATCGTCGGCGGCCTCCGCATCGCCGTCGTCTCCACGGTCGCGATCGCCACCATCGCCGCCTTCCTGCTCCCCGACGGCCTCGGCTACCCGATCTTCCTGGCCCTGAAGGACCCGATCCCGTTCAAGACGGAGATCTACTCGGCCGGCGCGCTCGCCGTCGCGCTCGCGCTCGCGTGCGACGGCGTCCTCGTGGTCACGAGGCGGCTGCTCGTCCCGTGGGCACGGCGTGGAGGCGCAGCGTGATCCTCGCCGACGCGGCGAATCTGCACACCTTCGTCGAGGCGATCCGGTTCATCGCCGACAACCCGGGCCTGATCGCGCAGAAGACGCTGGAGCAGCTCGAGCTCTCCGGCGCCGCGCTCGCGATCGCGGCGGCCGTCACGCTGCCGCTCGGCGTGGCGCTCGGCCACGCGCGCCGCGGCTCCACGATCGCAATCGGCTCCTCGATCGTCGGCCGCGGGCTGCCGAGCCTCGTCCTGATCGCCGCGTTCCTGACGGTGTTCGGGATCGGCTTCGTCAACAACATGGTCGCCCTCGCCGTGCTCGGCAGCGGCCCGATGCTGACCAACGCCTACGACGGCGTCGCCGGCGTCGACGCGGACGCCCGCGAGGCGGCCCGTGGCATGGGCATGACGCGGCGGCAGATCCTCGCCCGCATCGAGCTGCCCCTCGCGTTGCCGCTGCTCTTCACGGGGATCCGCGTCGCAGCGGTGACGATCGTGGCGACGGCGCCGATCGCCGCGATCGCGGGCGGCGGCGGCCTCGGCGACATCATCGTCAACCAGGCCAGCTACCGCCTGTCCGGCGTGCTCGGCGCGTCGATCTGCGTGATGGCGCTGTCGGCCGGCGTGTTCGTGGCGCTGCTCGGCTGCCAGGCCGCCGTAACGCCCAGGGGCCTTCGTCGTACTACTGTGGACGTGACCCAGGAGGGAAAGGAGCGCAGGTGATCCGGAAACACACACGGCGGACCGCGAAGGCGGCGTTCGCGGTCTCCCTGGCGGTCGCGATCGTGATCGGCCTCCTCGCGGCCGCGTTCGCGCGGCCGGCGAGCTCGGCGGGACCGCAGACGATCGTGCTCGGCACGAAGAACTTCCCCGAGGAGTACATCCTCGGCGAGCTCTACAAGCAGGCGCTCGAGGCGAGGGGCTTCGCCGTCTCGTACAAGGAGAACATCGGCTCGACGGAGCTGATCCAGACGTCGCTCACGAGCGGCAAGATCAACATGTACCCGGAGTACACGGGCGTGATCGTGCAGGACGTCTTCCACCACACGTCCTCGCCGAAGACCGCCGCGGCGACGTACCGGCTGGCGAAGGAGCTCGAGTCGTCGAAGGGCTTCACGCTGCTGAACGCGACGCCCTTCTACGACACCGACGTCCTCGCGGTCACCAACGCGACCGCGGCCAAGTACGGGCTGAAGTCGATCGGCGACCTGAAGAAGGTCGGCGCGTTCACGATCGGCGGCTTCCCCGAGTGCAAGACGCGGAACACGTGCTTCGTCGGCTACACCAAGCAATACGGCCTGACGAAGGCGAGCTTCGTGCCGCTCGCCGGCATCTCCGCGTACGCGGCCCTCGACGGCGGCAAGGTCGTCGCGGCCGACGTCTTCTCGACCGACCCGCCGCTCGCCAAGCCGTCCAAGTACACGGTCCTGGCCGACCCGAAGCACGTCACGGGCTTCCAGAACGTCGCCCCGATCGTCAAGACGTCGCTGGTGCAGCAGCTCGGCCCGAAGTTCACGGCGACGGTCAACGCCGTGTCGGCGACGCTGACGCTGCCAGCGATCATCGCGATGAACAAGGCGGTCGAGGTCGACAAGGCCTCGCCGGCCAAGGTCGCGTCGGCGTTCCTGAAGGCGAACCACCTCAAGTAGATGCACGTCGTCGTCCTCGGCGGAGGGTCCTCCGGTGAGCATTTCGTCGGAGCCCTCCGCCGGCTCGACGGCGACGCGCAGGTGACGGTCGTCGAGCGGAGGCTCGTCGGCGGCGAGTGCTCCTACTGGGCGTGCATGCCCACGAAGACGATGCTGCGCGCGCCGGAGCTCCACGCGGCGGCGCGGCACTCGGACGGCGCCGTCGAGCCAGGGCGGCTCGACCCGCAGCGGATCTTCGCGTGGCGCGACCGCGTCGCGGAGCGCGACGACTCCTCGCAGGTCGAGTGGCTCGCGTCGCAGGGAGCCGAGCTCGTGCGAGGCGACGGGATCGTCGCGGCGCCGGGCGTCGTCTCGGTGGACGGCGAGGAGCTGCGCTACGACAGCCTCGTCGTCGCCACCGGCTCCTCGCCGGCGATCCCGCCGATCGAGGGGCTGGCGGACGTCGAGTACTGGACGAACGTCGAGGCGACGGAGACGCTGGAGGTCCCGCCCCGCCTCGTCGTGCTCGGCGGCGGCCCCGTCGGCTGCGAGCTGGCGCAGTTCTTCCAGCGGGTCGGCTCGCAGGTGACGCTCGTCCAGGGCGACGACCGCCTTCTCTCGCGCGTCGACGCGGACGCCGCCGCGCTGGTCGCGGAGGCGCTCGCCGAGGACGGCGTCGACATCCGGCTCGGCGCGCAGGCGCAGCGCGTCCGGCCGGGCACGCTCGAGCTGGCGGACGGCTCCGAGCTGCCGTTCGACCGGCTGCTCGTCGCGACCGGCCGCCGGCCGAACGTCGGCGGCCTCGACGCGCTCGGGCTGACGATCACGCGACGCGGGATCGAGGTCGACGAGCGGCTGCGCGCCGCCGACGGCGTCTGGGCGATCGGCGACGTGACGGGGATCGCGCCGTTCACGCACGTCGGCAAGTACCACGCGCGTGTCGTCGCCTACGACCTGGCGGGGCGCGACGTGCGCGCCGACCACCGCGCGGTGCCGGCGACGATCTTCACCGACCCGCAGGTCGCCGTGGTCGGCGACACGAGCGGCGGCGTCGCCGCCACCTGGGAGCTCGGCTCGGTGCCGCGGCTCTCGACCTACGAGCGGCCGAAGCGGCGCGGCTTCGTGAAGGTGGTCGCCGACCCGGAGCGGCGCGTGCTGACGGGTGCCGTCGCGGTCGGGCCCGAGGCGGGCGAGTGGCTCCAGCAGCTCACGCTCGCGATCCGCGCGGAGACGCCGGTCGACGTGCTGCTCGACGTGATCCAGCCGTACCCGACCTTCAGCGAGGGCGTCTTCCTCGCGCTGCGCGAGCTCGGGCTCGACCTGTAGTCGGTGCACACCAAGCAGAAGCCCGCCGAGGCGGGCTTCTGCGGACGCGCGTTACGGAGCGAACCGCAACACGTACGCCTCCATGCTCACGCGCCGCCCCCACCGCGGCAGCCGTGGAAACTACGGAAGCCGCTCACGGCCGAGGATCCAGAGGGCGCGAAAGCCGTCGCGCCAGGTGATGTGCTTCCCCTCGGCGTACGTCCGGCCGTAGTAGGAGATCGGCAGCTCGTAGATGCGCAGCCTCCGCCGGCAGACCTTCGCGGTGATCTCCGCCTCGATCCCGAAGTCGTCCTCGCGCAGGCCGAGGGACAGCAGCACGTCGGTCCTGAACGCCTTGTAGCCCGTCTCGAGGTCGCTGAGCGTCGTGTTGTAGAGCACGTTCGCGACGAGGCTCAGGAAGCGGTTGCCGACGAGGTGCCAGAACATGTACGCGCGCTGCGGGCGCCCGCCCTGGAGGCGCGAGCCGTAGACGACGTCGGCCGCGCCGCGGACGATCGGCTCGATCAGGCCGGGGATCTCGGCGGGGTCGTACTCGAGGTCGGCGTCCTGGATGACGACCACGTCGCCGCGCACGTGCTCGAGCGCGGCGCGGATCGCCGAGCCCTTGCCGCCGTTCGGCTTGTGCACGACGACGACGTCCCCGCGTCCGGCGGCGAACTCGTCGAGCCACGCGCCCGACCCGTCGGTCGAGCCGTCGTCGACGACGACGAGCTGCTTCGCGAGCTCGAGGTCGTCGAGCTGCCGGAAGAGCTCCTCGAGCGTCGCACGCTCGTTGTGCACGGGGACGATCAGCGTGGTGGTCATCGGTAGACGAGGAAGGGTACGTCCACGACCGGCGCGCGACGCCTACGGGAGCCGCTCCCCGGTCGCCCGGGCGAGGCCGAGCGAGGCGAGCAGCAGCAGCGCCGCCGCGCCGGCGAACCACGAGGAGATCTCGCGCACGGAGCGCTGCGTGACGATGCTCGCGCCGAGCTCGCGGTAGACCTCGCTGACACGCGCCGCCGACTGCGCGCGGAACGCCTGCCCGTCCGTCGCCCTCGCGATCGCCGCCAGCGTCACCGGGTCGGGCTTCACCGGGAAGCTGCGGGCGCCGAAGCCGGCGCCGAGGGCGGGGAACGTGAGGACGCCGTGGTCGGTGCCGAGGGCGACGGTGAAGACGCGGATGCCGGCCGCCTTCGCCATCGCCGCGGCCTGGAGCGGCGTCAGCGTGCCGCGGGTCTGCGCGCCGTCGGAGAGCAGCACGATCGCCGCCGGCACCTTGCCGCCGCGTCCGCGCGGCGCGTTGCCGACCGCGGCGCGCGCGACCCGCACGGCGATCCCGAGCCCGTCCCCGATTGCGGTGCCCGAGTCGGGCGCCAGCAGGTCGATCCCCTCGCGCAGCACCCCGCGGTCGGTCGTCGGCGGGACGAGCACGTCGGGCCCGTTCGAGAACGAGATCAGCGCCAGGCGGACGCTCCCCGGCACGTGGTCCGCGAACTCGTGCATCGCGGTCTGCGCGGCGCCGAGCCGCGTGGGCTTCACGTCCGCCGCCCGCATCGAGCCCGACACGTCGACGAGCAGGACGACGGTCGCCTGCGACGCCGGCTTCCGGAGCACCGCGCGGGGGCGCGCGACGGCCGCCGAGGCGGCGACGAGCGCGAGCAGGAAGACGGCGAGCGGAACCCAGCGCCGCCACGGACGGCGCGCGGGCACGACCGACGCGAGCAGATCGAGGTTCGTGAAGGCGACCGCGTGACGGCTGCGCCGGCGCTCGAGCCAGAGCGCGAGCGCGAGCGTCGCCGGCACCACGGCGGTCACGAGCAGGAGGAGCGGCGACCCGAAGCTCACGGCGCGCACTCCACGCCGACCTGCACGGCCGCACGTGCGCCGGCGGGAAGCGTTTCGGCGGCGACCGCGACGACGATCGCCTGCCTGCCGGCGACGCGATGCCGCGCGCGCACGAGCGACGCGAGGGAGAGCTGCGGCGGCTGCTTCGTGCGGAAGACGAGCGTGTGCCAGGCGTCGACGAAGCGCTCGGCGCCCGCGCACGCGACGCGCCCGGTGCTGACGGTCCCTGCCGTCGCTGCGACGAGCAGCGAATGCAGCGCGAGCGACGCCCCGGGCGGGCCGACGCGCGCCGAGACCGTCGATCGGCCGCCGCCGCCCTGCGCAGGGATGCAACCGAGCCACGGCTGGAACGCCTGCACGTGCGCGGCGACGGAGACGGCGCGGAAGAGCGCGAAGCGCGTCGTCGTCACGCCCGGCTGCACCGGCGCGCCGAGCCGGCCGTCGAAGGAGACGCGGACGTCGGGCGACGTGGCGACCGCGTCGAGCCCGCCGACGACGCTGCGCCCGCGCGGGCACGCCAGGTGGAAGAGCGCCGTGCCGTGCGCGGGGACGACGACCCATGGGCCGGGGACCGAGATGCACTGCTGGATGCCGTGGCACTCGTCGGCGGCGCGGCCCCCGGCGGCGAGCGCCGCCGCCGCGGCGAGGCACCCGAGCAGCGCGACGGTCAGGAGCCTCACAGCAGCCTCCGGTACCAGACCCCGGAGAGGATCGCCCCGGCGAGCATGAAGGCGAGGCCGCCCGCCGCCGCCGCGGACGTCACCTCGACGACCGTGCGACGGTGCCCGGCGCGCGAGCCGAGCGCGGCGTAGAGGCGTTTCGGGTCGAGCGCGTCGGGGCCGGGCAGCAGGGCGCCCCCGCTCGCCTGTGCGATCGTTCCGAGCACCGCGGGCTCGACCGGCACCTCGATCCGCTCCGTGTAGCCGCCGCGGAGCGGCTGGAGCACGACCCCGCTCGGCGTGCCGTCGGCGACCGCGATCACCGGCACGCCGGCCTGCCGCGCCTGCGCGCCCGCGGCCTGCGGCGTCAGCCGACCGGCGGTCTGGCCCCCGTCGGAGAAGAGGACGATCGCCGCCGGCGGCCGCCTGCCGACGGGGCCGGTGGCGCGAACGACGGCGACGGCGCGCGCGACCGCGTCCGCGAGCGCCGTGCCCTGCGGCCCCGAGTGCGCGCGGGCGAGCGCGCCTCGGAGGGCGGCGGCGTCGCCGGTCGGCGACGCGACGACGGCGACGTGGTCGGAGAAGGTGACGATCGCCAGCCGGTCGCCGTGCGGCAGGGCCGCGAGCAGTCGCTCCGCCGCCGCCCGTGCCGCCCCGAGCCGCGACCCCGGCTCGTCCGTCGCCGCCATCGAGCCGGAGACGTCGAGCACGACGACGACGGTCGCCTCCCGCCGCGGCACCGTCAGCGACGCCTTCGGCCGCGCGAACCCGACCAGCAGCAGCGCGAGCCCGACCAGCAACAGGGCCGTCGGCGCGTGTCGCCGCCAGGGCCCGGGCCGCGCGACGAGGTCGTCGACGAGCGCCGGGGTCCCCCACCTCGCCGCGCGCCGCCCGCGCCGTCGCTCGAGCCACGCGTAGCCCGCGACCGCCGCCGGCACGAGGAGCAGCCAGAGCAGCTCGTACGGAGCGACGAAGCTCAGCGCACCGACCTCCCCCGGCGCAGGAACGCGGCGAGCGGGCGTAGCCAGTCGCCCTCCGTCGAGAGGGCGACGTGGCGGACGCCTCCCGTCGCGAGCAGCGCCACGAGGGCGCGGCGCTCGTCCGCGGCGGCGGCTGCGAAGCGCTCCCGCAGCCGGCGGTCGCTCGTGTCGACGCGGAGCTGCCGCCCCGTCTCCGGGTCGACGAGCCGCAGCTCGCCGACGTCCGCGAGCTCCTGCTCGCGCGGGTCGCGCACCTCGACCGCGAGCACCGCGTGCCGCCCGGCGAGGCGGAGCAGCGGCGGGCGCCAGTCGAGCGGACCCCGGAAGTCGGAGACGACGACCACGAGCGCGCGCTGGCGGGCGACGCGATCGGCGAGCTCGAGCGCCTCGCGCAGCGAGCCGGAGCCCTCGGCGGGGAGGCCGCGGAGCAGCGAGAGCGTGTCCAGCAGGGCGCGCCGGCCCTGCCGCGGCCGCTCGACGGCCGGCTCCGTGCCAAACGCGATCGTCCCGAGCCGGTTGCCGCGACGGGTCGCGGCGTAGCCGACCGCGACCGCGACTCCCTCGGCGACGTCGGCCTTGCGGCGGTCGGCCGTGCCGAACGCCATCGAGGCGGAGGCGTCGAGCACGAGCCACGTCACGAGGACGCGCTCGGCCAGCTCGACGCGGACGTGCGGCTCGCCGGTGCGCGCGGTCACGTTCCACTCGAGCCGGCGCACGTCGTCGCCGGGCTCGTACGGGCGCACCTGCCACAGCTCGCTGCCGACGCCGGCGAACGCGGACCGGTAGTCGCCGGCGAGGAGCCCGTCGACGCGGCGGCCGACGGTCAGCTCGAGCGCGCGCAGCGACGCCGCCGACAGCCGTCCCGGGCCGGGGCGGCCGGGCGTGCGGACGGGCGCGAACGGGTCGGTCGCGCTCACGAGGCCGCGCGGGCGCGACCGAGGTCGATCTGCGGCGCCGGCACGGCCGCGAGCACCGCGTCGAGCAGCGTGTCCGGCTGCACCTCCTCCGCCAGCGCGCGGTAGGAGAGGACGAGGCGATGGCGGAACGCGTCTCGCACGAGCGCCTCGAGGTCGCCGGGCACGACGTAGTCGCGCCCGCGGATCAGCGCGAGCGCGCGGCCGGCGGCGACGAGGCTGATCGGCCCGCGTGGGCTCGCGCCGAAGGCGACGTAGTCGGCGAGGTCGTCCAGCCCGTGCTCGCGCGGCCGACGGGTCGCCGTCGCCACGTCGACCGTCCAGCTGATCAACGCCGGGTCGACGTACACCTCGGTGGCGCGGCGCTGGAGCTCACGAAGCTCGTCGAGCGAGAGCACGTGCTCGAGCGTGGGCGCAGGCTCGAGCGACCGGGCGACGACGGTCAGCTCCTCGTCGTGCGCGGGATAGTCGACCAGCACCTTCAGCATGAAGCGGTCGACCTGCGCCTCCGGCAGCGGGTACGTGCCCTCGGACTCGATCGGGTTCTGCGTCGCGAGCACGAGGAACGGGCGCGGCACCTGGAACGACTGGTGGCCGATCGTCACCTGGTGCTCCTGCATCACCTCGAGCAGCGCCGACTGCACCTTCGCGGGCGCGCGGTTGATCTCGTCGGCGAGCAGGAAGTTGCAGAAGACGGGCCCGAGCTCGGTGTCGAACTCGGCGCGATCGGGGCGGTAGACGCGGGTCCCGACCAGGTCCGACGGCACGAGGTCCGGCGTGAACTGGATCCGGTGGAACGAGCCGCCGAGCACGGCCGCCGTCGTCTTGATCGTCAGCGTCTTCGCGAGGCCCGGCACGCCCTCGATCAGCAGGTGCCCGCCCGAGAGCAGGCACACGAGCACGCGCTCGAGCATCCCCTCCTGCCCCGCGATCACCCGCCGGATCTCGAACAGCGCCTGCTCGAGCTTGCCGCCCACCTCCGTCACGCCCGTCCTCCCCTCGTCGCAGTCACCTCCGAAGCATGCACCTCCGCAGCGGTACTTCTCGTTAAGAGCGCGCCCGGTTCAGCGCCGCAGCCCAGCCCGCGCGCAGCGTCGCCGCCTCGTCGCGGGAAACCACGGGCTCGTAGACGGCGCCGACCGGCACGCGCGCGCCCCGGCCGACCGCGAGCGCCGCCGCCCCGAGCGCCGTCGTCTCGCGCTCGGCGGCCACCTCGACCGGGAGGCCGAGCAGGTCGGCCTGGCACTGCATCAGGAAGGTGTTCGCGGTCGCACCGCCGTCGACCCGCAGCGCCGACGGCCGCTGCGGCAGCGCGTCGACGACGTCGGCGACCTGGTGGGCGATCGCCTCGAGCGCGGCCCGCACGAGCTCCGCCCGCGTCGTCCCGCGCGTCAGGCCGCTGATCACGCCGCGCGCGTCGGCGTCCCACCAGGGCGACCCGAGCCCGGTCAGCGCCGGCACGAAGTGGACGCCGCCGGTCGAATCCACGCTGCGCGCGAGCGCGTCACTCTCGGCCGCGTCGGCGAGCACGCCGAGGCCGTCGCGCAGCCACTGGAGCGCAGCCCCCGCGACGAGCACGGCGCCCTCGAGCGCGTAGCCGTCCGCGGCGGCCGTCTTCAGCAGCCCGTGCGGCGGCGGCGAGGCGTCGTCGCCGGTGTGGACGAGGCAGAACGTGCCGGTGCCGTACGTCGCCTTCCCCTCGCCGGCGTCGTGGCAGCCCTGGCCGTAGAGCGAGGCCTGCTGGTCGCCGGCCACGCCGGCGATGCGGACCGTGCGGCCGAGCAGCTCGCCCTCGCCGACGAGCGCGTCGGAGCGCACGATCTCCGGCAGCAGCGCGCGATCGACGCCGAACAGCCCGAGCAGCTCGTCGTCCCAGTCGAGCGTCTCGAGCGAGACGAGCATCGTGCGCGAGGCGTTGGTCACGTCGACCACGTGCCGCTCGCCGCCCGTCAGCTTCCAGACGAGCCAGCTGTCGACGGTGCCGAAGGCGAGCCCCGCGGGGTCGCGCCCACGCAGCAGCCACTCGAGCTTCGTCGCCGAGAAGTACGGGTCGGGGACGAGGCCGGTGCGGCGGGCGATCAGCTCGGCGTCGAGGTCGCGGCAGCGGTCGGCGGTGCGCCGGTCCTGCCAGACGATCGCCGGCGCGACGGGCTTTCCCGTCGCGCGCTCCCAGAGCAGCGTCGTCTCGCGCTGGTTCGCGATCGCAACGGCGTCGACCGCGCCGCCGGCGTCGGCCGCGGCGCCGAGCACGCTCTGCCAGATCTCCTCCGGGTCGTGCTCGACCCAGCCCGGCCGCGGGAAGTGCTGCGGCAGCTCGCGGTAGCCGCGCGCGTGGACGCGCAGGTCCTCGTCGACGACGAGGCAGGTCGTGCCGCTCGTGCCCTGGTCGACCGCGAGGATCAACGATGCGCGTCGACGAAGGCGAGCACCCGCCGCCACGCGTCGTCCGACGCCGCCGCGAACTGCTCCTGCTTGCGGTCGAAAAAGCTGTGCGGCGCGCCCTCGTACGTGACGATCTCGTGCTCGACGCCCGCCTCGGTGAGCGCGCGGTCGAACGCCGCGTTGTCGTCGGCGGTGATGTTCGCGTCGTCGCCGGCCTGCAGCGCGAGGATCGGCGCCCGCATGCGCGTGACCACGTCCTCCACCCTGGCCGGCCGGCCGTAGAAGCCGATCGCGCCGCGCAGCCCCTCGAGCTCCGCGGCGGCGCGCCACGAGTTGCTGCCGCCGAAGCAGAACCCGACCGTGAAGATCGTGCTCGCGCCGGACTCCCGCAGCCGGGCGACGGCCGCCCGCGCGTCGGCCATGATCCCCTCGGGCGTGGTCTGCTGCACGTGCGGCATGTAGTCCCAGTCGTCCTCCCGCTTGGCGACGCCGAGGGTGCGGCCGAAGTAGTCGATCGCGATCGCGGCGTGGCCGCGCTCGACGAAACGCAGCGCGAGCTCCTCGTAGAAGCGGTAGAGGCCGCGCACGTCCGGGAGGACGACGATCCCGGTCTCCGCCGGCTCGTCCGGCGTCGCGAGGAACGCGGCGAACGTGTTGCCGTCCGTGGCCGTCAGCGTGAGGTCCTCGTGCGAGACGGCGGCCCCCGCGATGCGCGGGATCGGCGGGGTCGAGTCGGCGTCGAAGCACATTGGTGTCTGACACCTTAAAGGTGTCAGACACCGTCCAGGAGCGCCCGCACCTCGCTCGCGATCTGGAGGTCCTCGCGTGCCGGGATCACGTGCACCTCGGGGTCGCCGAGGAAGTCGAGGCCCTCGAGGGCTCGCTCGCGGATCGCCGGCGCGTTCTCGCCGACGCCGCCCGTGAACGCGATCGCGTCGACGCTACCGAGGGCCGCCGCCATCGCGCCGATCGAGGAGCGCAGGCGGTGCAGATAGACGCCGACCGCGAGCGCGGCGTCCTCGTCGCCCGCCGCCTCCGCGTCCAGGATCGCGCGCAGGTCGGCGGTGCCCGTCAAGCCGTACAGCCCCGAGCGGTGCTCGAGCGTCGCCGCGAGCTCCGACGGCGGCATGCCGACGTGCTCCTCGAGCCAGAGGATCAGCCCCGGGTCGACCGAGCCCGAGCGCGTCGCCATCACGAGCCCCTCGAGCGGCGTGAACCCCATCGTCGTGTCGATCGAGCGGCCGTCGAGGATCGCGCAGAGGGACGCCCCCGCGCCGAGGTGGCACGAGATCACGCGCCGGTGCCCCGCGAGCTGCCGTGCGATGTACGAGTGCGACAGGCCGTGGAAGCCGAAGCGCCGCAGCGGCCAGCGCCTGCGCCACTGCGGCGGCAGCGCGTAGGTCGAGGCGGCGGCCGGGATCGTCGCGTGGAACGCCGTGTCGAAGCAGGCGACCGCGGGCACGTCCGGCAGCGCGTGCGTGACCATGTCGAGCGCGCGCAGCGACTTCGGCTGGTGCAGCGGCGCGAGGTCCGTGAGCGCGTCGAGCCGGCGACGCACGCGCTCGTCGATCCGCACGGGCGCCGTGAACTCGTCGCCGCCGTGCACGATCCGGTGCCCGACGGCGTCGACGCCACTCACCTCGGAGAGCTCGCCGCCCGACCAGACGAGCTCGTCGCCGTCGAGCAACGACAGCTTGAGGCTGCTCGAGCCGGCATTGACGACGAGGACCCTCAATGCGGCCAGGTCCAGCCGCTCACCTCTGGCGCGTCCTCCCCGTGCTCGCGCGTGTAGCGGCGGCAGCGCAGCCGCTCGTCCTCCATCCGCTGCCGCAGCGCGGCGGCGTGCGAGCCGAGGCTCGGCACCCGGTCGATCACGTCCATCACGAGGTGGAAGCGGTCGAGGTCGTTCAGCATCACCATGTCGAACGGCGTCGTCGTCGTCCCCTCCTCCTTGTAGCCCCGCACGTGCATGTTGTGGTGGTTCGTGCGGCGGTACGTGAGCCGGTGGATCAGCCACGGGTAGCCGTGGTAGGCGAAGACGACGGGCCGGTCCGGCGTGAAGATCGTGTCGAAGTCGCGGTCGGAGAGCCCGTGCGGATGCTCGGTGTCGGGCTGGAGCCGCATCAGGTCGACGACGTTGACGACGCGCACCTTCAGGTCGGGCAGCTCGCGGCGGAGGATGTCGGCCGCGGCGAGCGTCTCCAGCGTCGGGATGTCGCCGCAGCACCCGAGCACGACATCGGGGTCGCCGTCGTCATTCGACGCCCACTCCCAGATGCCGAGCCCGCGCGTGCAGTGGAGGACCGCGTCGTCGATCGAGAGGTAATCGAGCGCGGGCTGCTTGCCCGCGACGATCACGTTCACGTAGTGCTTCGAGCGCAGGCAGTGGTCTGCCACCGAGAGCAGGCAGTTCGCGTCGGGCGGCAGGTACACGCGGATGATCTCCGCCTTCTTGTTGACGACGTGGTCGATGAAGCCGGGGTCCTGGTGGGAGAAGCCGTTGTGGTCCTGCCGCCAGACGTGCGAGCTGAGCAGGTAGTTGAGCGACGCGACCGGGCGCCGCCAGGCGATCGCACGCGTCGTCTTCAGCCACTTCGCGTGCTGGTTGAACATCGAGTCGACGATGTGGATGAACGCCTCGTAGCAGTTGAAGAGGCCGTGGCGGCCCGTGAGCAGGTAGCCCTCGAGCCAGCCTTGGCACTGGTGCTCCGACAGGACCTCCATCACGTGGCCGCCGCGCGCGAGCCCCTCGTCGGTCGGCTCGAGCTCCGCGTCCCACGCACGCCCGGTCGCCTCGAGCACGGCGCCGAGCCGGTTCGACGTCGTCTCGTCCGGCCCGAACACGCGGAAGCGATTCGCGTTGCGCTCCATCACGTCGCGCAGGTAGCCGCCGAGCACGCGCGTCGCCTCGCTGAACGTCGTCGCCGGCTTCGCCACGGGGACGGCGTAGTCGCGGAAGTCCGGCAGCGACAGCTCCTCGAGCAGGAGCCCGCCGTTCGCGTGCGGGTTCGCGCTCATGCGCCGGTGCGCCTTCGGCGGCAGCGCGCGCAGCTCCGGGACGAGCGCGCCCGCGTCGTCGAAGAGGTCCTCGGGCGCGTAGCTACGCAGCCACGACTCGAGCTGCGCCAGGTGGTCGGGGTTCGTGCGCACCTCCGCGAGCGGCACCTGGTGCGAGCGCCACGTGCCCTCGGTCTGGAGGCCGTCGACGGTCTTCGGGCCCGTCCACCCCTTCGGCGTGCGCAGGACGATCATCGGCCAGCGCGGCCGCTCGACCACGCCGTCCACACGGGCGGCCCGCTGGATCGCGCCGATCTCCTCGACGCACGCGTCGAGCACCTCGGCCATGCGCCGGTGCGCCGCCTCCGGCTCATGCTCGTCGACCCAGTGCACGTGGTGCCCGTAGCCGGTGAGCAGCGACGTGAGCTCGTCGTCGCCGATGCGCGCGAGCACCGTCGGGTTCGCGATCTTGTAGCCGTTCAGGTGCAGGATCGGCAGCACGGCGCCGTCGCCCACCGGGTCGAGGAACTTGTTCGAGTGCCAACCGGTGGCGAGCGGCCCGGTCTCGGCCTCGCCGTCGCCGACGATGCAGCAGACGAGCAGGTCGGGGTTGTCGAACGCCGCGCCGTAGGCGTGCGAGAGCGCGTAGCCGAGCTCGCCGCCCTCGTGGAACGACCCCGGCGTCTCCGGTGCGACGTGCGAGGGGATGCCGCCCGGGTACGAGAACTGCCGGAACAGCTCGCGCAGCCCGGTCTCGTCCTGGGAGACGTGCGGGTAGAGCTCCGAGTACGTCCCCTCGAGGTACGCGTTCGCGACCGCGGCCGGGCCGCCGTGCCCCGGGCCCATCACGTAGATCGCGTTCAGGTCCCAGTTTCGGATCGCGCGGTTCATGTGCGCGTAGACGAAGTTGAGGCCGGGCGTGGTGCCCCAGTGGCCGAGGAGGCGCGGCTTCACGTGCTCGGGCCCGAGCGGCTCGCGCAGAAGCGGGTTGTCGAGCAGGTAGATCTGCCCGACGGAGAGGTAGTTGGCCGCGCGCCAGTAGCGATCGAGCGCGCGGAGCTCGTCCGAGGTCGCGTTCACCACGTCTTGGCGCTCGTTGCCCGCTCCGCCTTCTGCAGCCGGACCCTAGCGTCCACGGCGACGCAGCGGTCGGGGAGCGCGAGCACCGGGTTGAGGTCGAGCTCGGCGACCTCGGGGAAGTCGACCGCGAGCCGGGAGAGGCGGTGCAGCAGGTCGCCGAGCGCGGCCTGGTCCGCCGGCGGCGCGCCGCGCCAGCCCGCGATCAGCCGCGCGGCCTTGCCGGCCGTCATCGCCACCTCGACGTCGACGTCGGTGAGCGGCGCGAGCGCGAAGCGCGCGGCGCCGATCAGCTCGGCGAGCGTCCCGCCGGGCCCGAAGGCGACGAGCGGGCCGAACACCGGGTCCTGGACGAGGCCGGCGAGCAGCTCGGCGGCGCCCTTCAGGAACGGCTGGACGATCACCGGGCCACCGATCCGCTCGACCGCCGCCCGGACCTCGCCCTCGTTGCGGAGGTCGAGCGCGACGCCGCCGGACTCGGTCTTGTGCGCCCCGGCCGCCGCCGTCTTGACGACGACGGGGAAGCCGAGCTCGGCCGCCGCGGCGGCCGCCTCGTCGGGCGTCGCCGCGGCGCGCTCGGGCACGAGCGGGAGCCCGTAGGCCGCGAGCAGCGCGCGCGTGTCCGCTGGGTCGAGCCAGCCCTCGCCGGCCCCGTCGACGAGTGCGCGGGCCGCGTCCTCGTCGATGCCGTCGAGCTCCGGCACCACGCCCTGCGGCCGGCGCAGCCACTCGGCGCGCCTCGCGACGAGGCCGAGCGCCCGCGCGGCCGACTCCGGGTACGGGAAGCTGCCCTTCGGGCTGCCCTCGGCGCTCATCACGACCGGGATCACCGGCTTCTCGGCCGTCGCGATCACTCGCTGGATCGCCTCGCAGACCTCCTCGGTGTCGGCGACGATCGTGAGCACGAAGAGCGCGATCACCGCGTCGACGTTCGGGTCGGCGAGCAGGATCGGCAGCGCCTTCTCGTACGTCTCGGCGGTCGCGGAGCCGAGCATGTCCACCGGGTTGGCGACGCTCGCCTCGCTCGGCAGGAACTCGCTGAGCTGCGCGCGCGTCTCGTCCGCGAAGTCGGGCAGGACGAGCCCGTCGCGGTCGCACGCGTCGGCGCACAGGATCCCGATCCCGCCCGCGTTCGTGAGCACGGCGACGCGGTTGCCGCGCGGCATCGGCTGGGACGAGAGCAGCACGGCCGTGTCGATCAGCTCCTCGAGCGTGTTCGCGCGGATGACGCCGGTCTGGCGGAAGAGCGCCTCGACCGCGGCGTCGGAGCCTGCCAGGGCGGCCGTGTGCGAGCCGGCGGCGCGCGCGCCGACGCGGCTGACGCCGCTGCGCATCGCGAGGATCGGCTTCGTGCGCGCGACGCGCCGCGCGATGCGCGCGAACTTGCGCGGGTTCCCGAACGACTCGAGGTACATCAGCACCAGGTCGCTGTCGGGGTCGTCCTCCCAGTACTCGAGCAGGTCGTTCGACGAGACGTCCGCCTTGTTGCCGATCGACACGAAGCTCGAGAGTCCGAGCCCGCGCGCGTCCGCCTGCTCGAGCAGCGCGATGCCGAGGGCACCGCTCTGCGAGGAGAAGGCCGCGCGGCCGGCGGGGAACTGGCGGCCGGCGAAGGTCGCGTTGAGGTTGCACGAGGCGACGGCGATGCCGAGGCAGTTCGGGCCGACGAGGCGTGCGCCGTGCGCGCGCACGAGCGCGAGCAGCCGCTCCTGTCGCTCGACGCCCTCGGGGCCGATCTCGGCGAAGCCGGCGGAGATGACGCAGAGCGCCTTCACGCCTGCGCGCAGCGCCGACTCGGCGGCCTCGAGCACGCTCGCCCCCGGCACGCAGATCACCGCCAGGTCGATCTCGGCGGGGATCTCCTCGATCGACGCGTACGCGGGCACGCCGCCGACCGGCGACCCCTTCGCGTTCACCGGGTAGGCGGCGCCCTTGAAGTCGCCGCCGAGGATGTTGCGGAAGAGCTCGCCGCCGATCGTGCCGCGGCGCGACGATGCGCCGATCACGGCGATGCGCTCCGGGTGGAAGAACGGCTGGAGCGACGCGGCGACAGCGATGTGATCGCGTTCCTCCTGCCGCAGCCGGTACTCCTCGGTCACCTCGAGCCGGAGCGTCACCTCGACGACGCCGCCGTCGAGCGCACGCTGCTCCGCGAAGCCGGCGTCGGCGAAGACGCTCAGCATCGCGGTGTTCTGCGGCAGCACCTGGGCGACGAACTCGTCGATGCCGGCGGCGGCCGCGTGCGCCGCGAGGCGCTCGAGCAGCCGCGTGCCGATGCCCTTGCCCTGCAGCGTGTCGGCCACCGCGAAGGCCGCCTCGGCGCGGCGCGCGTCGCGGAGCCGGACCCACGTCGCGAGCGCGACGACCTCGGCCTCGCCCTCGGGCCCGGCGAGCTCGCCGATCAGCGAGACGGAGTCGCGGAAGTCGGTGCGCAGGAACGGCTCGATCGTGCGCTGCGTGACGGCGGCGGCGCCCTGGAAGCGGAGGTAGCGGCTCTCCGGGGAGAGCGTCTCGAAGAAGGCGGTGAGGGCGGGGCCGTCGTCCGGGGTGGTGGGGCGCAGGCGGAGGGTCGAGCCGTCCCGGAGGACGACGTCTTCGGGGAGGAGCGCCTCGAGCGGCGCCTTCGGTGCTGTCAGCTCTGTGGTCATGCGCCCATCCTCCGGCCCGGCGGCGTCGGGCGTATCGGGGCGGGCGCGGGTCGACTTGCGGGGAACTACGAGGTCAGTGGTTTCCCCCGTCCGGGGTCCGTCGGCGCCCCGATTCCGTCCCGCCGGACCGGAGCGACAGTGGGCTCGTCAAAGGAGGTCGTCTGATGAAGCCCATCCTGCTCGCCACCGACGGATCGCCCTCCGCAGGAGAAGCGACGCGCGAGGCGATCGAGCTCGCGAAGCTCCTCGGGGCGCCCGTGCTGGCGCTCGCCGTCGAGCACGTCACCGTCCCCGCGTACGGCTACTACGGCTACGCCGAGGTCTACTCCGACCTGCGGAAGGCCGAGCACGAGCACGCCCAGGTCGTCCTCGAGGGCGTCGCCGCGAAGGCCGAGGAGGCCGGCGTCGACTGCACCACGCTGGCGACCGAGGGCCCGGTCGTCGAGGAGATCTGCCGCGTCGCGCGCGAGCGCAGCGCCGCCATGATCGTGATCGGCGCGCACGGCTGGGGCGCCCTGCGCCGGCTCGTCTTCGGCAGCGTCTCGCTCGGCGTCCTGCACGACGCGCAGTGCCCCGTGCTGGTCGCCCGCGGCGTCGGCCCGGAGGAGCGCACCTGGGTCGACGAGAAGCTCGCGGCGTCGGTCTAGTCGCTGCGCCGCTCGGGGTGCCGCGGGAGCCCGTCCTCCGGGATCGGCTCCCAGGCGGCCGCGTACGCGACGAACTGCCGCCACTGCGGCCGGATGCCCGGGTCGCCGTCGAACGCGCCCAGCCGCACGCTGAGCGCCTCCGGGTCGTCGGGCTGCCGGCTCCAGAGCTGCCCGCCGCAGACGTCGCACGAGCACTTGACCCAGCCGTCGCCCGGCGCCCAGTCGCGCACGTGCTCGGCTCCGGCGACGATGCGGAGCGCGCCGGGCGCGACGCGTGCCTGCGCGGAGGCGGCGGCGCCGGTGCGGCGCTGGCAGCGCGTGCAGTGGCAGTAGGACGCCGAGACGAGCGGCTCGGTCACCTCGAAGCGCACGGCCCCGCACGTGCAGCCTCCGGTGAGCGGGTACGCGGTCACGCCGCGACGCTAGCAGGGCGCGTCGCTACATTACGCAGCCTCGTGGCTGCGGCAGCCTCCTACGAGTACGAGCTCCGGCGGGGCGACGACGTGATCGCCACGGGTCGCATCCAGCTGGAGGAGACTCCGGGCGAGGGCGACACGCTGCGCCTCGGCCGCTCGACGGTCCGCGTCGTCGAGGTGCTGCACCTCGCCGCCGGCCGCCGCCTGATCCTCGCGCAGTAG
>CAZBYA010000001.1:36692-131782 GCA_964496175.1 uncultured Gaiellales bacterium
GCCGTTCGTCGGCGTCTGGAAGGGAACCGTCAAGTCCGCGTCGGGCGGCAGCTCGTCGGTCGCGCTGACGCTGACGCCCAAGCTGAAGAGCAACAACTCGGGGACGATCGTGTGGTCGCAGCCCCGGTGCACCGGGAAGCTCGCGTTCTTGAAGCAGTCGGGCCGGATGCTGACCTTGCGCGAGACGATCCTGAGCGGGCCGTGCCCGAAGGGCGGCGCGATCAGCCTCACGCAGATCGACTTCCGCACCGTCTACTTCGAGTGGACGGGCGCCGCGGCGGGTCCGTCGTGGCGCGGGTACCTGGCACTCGGCGGTCGCTGAGCGGCAAACGGCGCAGGCGCATCCCCGCCACTAGCGATCGAGCCGATAGACGCGCTCGACGACCTCGGCGCCGAGGCCCGGCGCGAATGCCGTCGCCGAGCCCACCTCGACGAAGCCCGCGCGCTCGAGCACCTTCGCCGACGCACCGTTGTGAGCGGCCACGCGACCCTGGAGCGGTCGCGTCGTTTCGATCGCCAGGAACGCGCCGAGGGCCCGCGACGCGATCCCTCGACCCCACCGCGCCGGTGCGATCCAGTAGGTGACCTCCCGTTCGCCCTCCAACGCGAAGCTGCCGATCGTCCCCACGAATTCCCCGTCGTCCTCGATCGCGAGCAGGACGTTCGAGGGGTCGCCCCGGACGCGCTCGTAGTGGGCATCGAAGGCGCGACGGTCGGACGGGTCCGCCCGCGTGAACGCCGCCATCTTGACCGCACGAGGATCGCTCTCCCAGGTGAAGAGCGCGTCGAGATCGTCGTCCGCGAACGGCCGAAGCGTGATCGCCATCGCGGCCGTCGGCGCCCCACCTCAGTACGGAATGACGATCTCGCTCACGTCGATGCCGAGCGAGCGTGCGAGCCGGACGCCGTTCTCGAGGTCCTCCTTCAGCATCCGGATGTCCGTCTCGCGCATCAGCGCGCCGATGAACTCGCGCGCCTTCGGCCGCCAGAGGGCGTGCTGCGCGAAGATCGGCAGCAGCCGGTTCGCGGCGTCGACGAGCTTCGTCTTCACCTTCCGGCCCGCGTCCTGGAGCAGCACGCGCTCGTACGCCATGCCGGCGCCGTGGTGGATGCCGTCGTCGATCGCGAGCCGGTTGCACAGGTCCTCGAGCACCGTGCCGCGCGACGAGCGTGCGATCATCCGGAAGCGCGGGATGATCAGCCGCTCGTAGAACACCTGCATCAGGAAGACCTTCTCCTCGAGGGTGTCGGCGTCGAGCACCTGCTTTGCGAGCTTGTCGAGGTACGGGTCGCGCTCCGCCATCCCCCCCGCCTGCTCGATCAGCTTCAGCCACGCCTCCGTGTGCCGCGACTCGTCCTGCACCATCGTCGTGTAGTAGAGCTTCGCCTCGTGGTCCGGTGCGATCGCGAAGAGCTGCGTTGCCATCTCGACCGCGAGCTCGTCCGCCTGGAGCTGCTGCGTCACGACCGACCGCCACAGGTCGCGGCGCCGGGCCAGCTTCTGCGGCGTCCCCTGGTACTCCGGGATCGGCGGCACCTCGCCCCACGGCAGGTCGCGCACCTGCCACTCCGCCCGCTTCGCGAGCTCGTAGTAGCGGTAGACGCCGGCGAGGTCGCGAGGGCCCGGCCCGGCTGTCTCTTCCGCGGCGCTCACGGTGCGGAAGCCTAGCCGGGCGCCGGCTCGGGCGGCGCGTAGCGCGCGACCGTGAAGGCCAGCAGCAGCGGCACGTTCAGCACGAACAGGAGCAGCATGCAGCTGAGCACGGCGAGCAGCGCGCCGCGCGTCCGGTCGTACAGGAACGTGTACTCGAGCATGCCGCCGACGACGGCGTAGCCGAGGAGGCCCCAGCGCACGACCTGGAGGAACCGCCACCAGGCGAAGCCCGGCGAGCGCGCCAGGAGGGCCAGGTTCGCCGCGATCAGCGCCGCCGCGAGCGCGAGGAAGCCGACGGCCACGCCGAGCGGCGCGTGCTTCGGCAGGTACGCGGCGAGGTACACGACGCCGGCTGCGATGCACGCCATCGACGCCGAGCCGATCTCCGTGAACGGCGGCAGCTTCCGCTCGTCCATCAGCTCGCGAGCCTCGTCATGATCACGAACGTCGCCACCTGGAGCGCACCGGTGATCCCGGACGTGTAGATGAACCGCCGCATCAGCGTCTGCACGACCTGGGGATTCGGCTGCGGCTTGCGGAGCTCGAAGACGACGGCGAGGTTCGCGGGCGAGAGGTAGCCGAGCGCGATCACGGCCATCGCGCCGACGACGCCCATCGAGGCGACGACCCACGCATGCCGCGGGTCCGCCGTCGACAGGTGGCCCGACGCGCGCGCGAGCTGGAAGCCCGCGCCGAGGGTCATCGTCACGAGCGTCGGCATCAGCAGCAGCATCTGCGGCATCACGCGCTTCGTGAACTCGACGCGCGCCGGGACGGGCAGCCGCCGCAGCGTCGGCCCGATCACGAAGCCCATGAAGAGGTCGATCGACGTCCAGAGCGCGCCGCCGACGACGTGGTAGAAGGTGAGCGCCCAGAGCCAGTTGCCGGCGATCGCGACGACCAGCCCCGTCAGGACTGCGGCGACCAGCGGCAGGGCCCGGACCGGCAGGACCGGGCCGAGCGCCTGCTGCTCGGGAACGGCGTGGGCGGTGGCGGCGACGGCGATCGGGCGACCCTACTGGATCGACCGGCGGGCGGCTACGCCGCCTCCTCGAGCACGCCGTCGAGGAAGGTGCCGATCGTCGCCTGCGGGTAGGCGCCGACGAACCCGGTCACGGGCTCGCCGCCGCGGAAGACGGCGACGGTCGGGATGCTCTGGATGCCGTAGCGGGCGGCGAGCTGCTGCTCGGCGTCCACGTCGACCTTCGCCAGCTCGAGCTTGCCCTCGCGCGCGGCGACCTCCGCCTCGATCGCGGGGCCGAGCAGGCGGCACGGGCCGCACCAGGCGGCCCAGAAGTCGACGACGACGGGGATCTCCTTCGACCGCTCGATCACGTCGCGCTCGAAGGTGTCGGTGGTCACGTCCATGCGGGTGGTGCTCCTTTCGGGATGCTCACGCGGCGCCGCCGACGAGCGCCGCGAGCGCGGCCAGCTGCTGGTGCAGCGACCCGCAGACCTGCTCGCAGACGTCGACGATCGCCTCGTCGAGGATGCGGTAGTAGACGCGGTTGCCCTCCTTGCGCCGCGCGAGCACGCCCGCATCGGCGAGGACGGCCAGGTGCTTCGACACGTTCTGCTGGCTCGACCCGAGCGCGGCGGCGAGGTCGTTGACGCTCGCCTCGCCGTCGCGGAGCCGGTCGAGCAGCCGCACGCGCATCGGGTCGCCGATCGCGCGGAAGCGCCGGGCGATCAGCTCGGCAAGCTCCTCGGGCAGCGGGTGCGGCAGCAGCAATCTCATCTATACAAGCGTTTGATTGAGTAGAAGTGTAGCAAGGTACCCTGCGGGAATGGAGCTGCGCGGCAGGCCGGGGACGCGCGCGCTGCCGCTCGCCGGCGGCGGCCGTGCCGTGGGCGGCCCGATCGCGCTCGGGGCGCTCGCCGTCCTCTTCGCCGTCGCCCTCGTCGCCTGGACGTCCGCGGCCGCCGTGCTCGTGGCCGCGGCGCCCGCGCTCGCCGGGCACGACCCGCTCGCCTGGCAGCCGGTGCTCGCCACGCACCTGGTGGCGCTCGGCGTCCTCCCCTTCGCCGTCACCGGCGCCGCCTTCCACCTCCTGCCGGTGCTGCTCCGGAACGACGTCCGCCGGCCTCGGCTCCTCCGCGTCGCGCCGCTGCCGCTCGCCGGGGCGTTCCTCGTCGCGCCCGGGCTCGCGCTCGACCGGCCGGCGCTCCTCTGGCCGGGCGCGGGGCTCGTCGTCGTGGGGCTCGTGCTCGTGCTGACGGAGACGCTCGGGCTCGTCCGGCGCGCCCCCGGGGACCGCACGCTCGTCGTCAGCCGCGCCGGCGTCGCACTGACCGCGCTGCACGTGTCGGCGGCGCTCGTGCTCGGCGCCGTCGTCTACGCACACGGCGACGCGAGCTTCGGCGGCGTCGACCACGGGCAGTGGCTGCTCGTCCACCTGCACCTCGCGATCGTCGGCTGGCTGGCGCTCCTGATCGTCACCGTCGGCCGGACGCTCGTGCCGATGCTGGCGCAGGCGCCCGCTGCGCCGCCACGCCCGCTGCCGTTCGCCGAGCTCTCGCTGACCGCGGGCCTGTGGCTCCTGCTCGCCGGCCTCGCCGCCGGCTCGCGCCCGCTCGCCGCGGCGGGCGGCGCGCTCGTGCTCGTGACGCTCGCCGCCTTCGCCCGGCTGCTCGTCCGGGTGGCGGCGACCCGGCGCGCGCCGGTCGAGGCGCCGCTCGTCCACCTGCTCGCCGGCGCGCTCTTCCTGCTCCAGGCGGCCGCGCTCGGCTTCGCGATGCTCGCCGGCGCCGTCTCCGTGCGCCGCGGCGTCGAGGCGTACGTCGTCCTGCTGCTGCTCGGCTGGGCAGCCGGGGTGACGATCGGCCACCTCGGGAAGCTGCTCTCGCTGTCGCTCTGGGTCTGGTGGCCGCCGGGCCCGCGCCCGAAGCAGGCCGACCTCTACCCACGCCGCCTCTGGCTCGGTGAGGCGGCGGCGTTCGCGGCCGGCGTCGAGGCGCTCGCCGCCGGGTCGCTCGCGGGGTCGACCGACGTCGCACGGGCCGGCGCGGGCCTGCTCCTCGTCGCCGCGCTCGCCGCCGCGGCCGGCGCGGCGCTCACCTGGACCCGCCGCGCTCAGTAGAGCGGCTCGAGCGCCTGCCGGCGCGCCTGCCCGAAGACGATGTGCGTCTCGACGTGCGCGACCTCGGGCCGCACCGTCAGCCGGTCGAGCACGAAGTCGCGCAGCGCCTCGGTGTCGGCGACGGCGACGTGCAGCAGGAAGTCGGCGCCGCCGGTGACGTGGAAGACCTCGGTCACCTCCGGCAGCGCCAGGACCGCGTCCCAGAACGCGTCGACGTGCGCGCGGGAGTGCGGACGGACGCGCACCTCGAGCATCGCCTCGAGACCGCGGCCGAGCGCGTCGTTCGCGATCTGCGCGTGGAAGCCCGTGATCACGCCGCGCGCCCGCAGCGCGCGCACGCGCTCCAGGCACGTCGACGGCGCGAGCCCGACCGTCGCCGCGAGGTCCTTGTTCGAGATCCGCGCGTTGCGCTGCAGCTCCTCGACGAGGGCGCGGTCGGTTCGGTCGAGACGCTCGTGCGGCACCGATTCCGAAGATAGTTCGGCGCCTCTTGCGCGCGCATGCGGAATCTGCCGCAATCAGGGCATGCACCCGGACACGCGTGCCGTGCACGCGGGCCGCGAGGATCTCGCGGCGCTCGGGGTGCACGCGCCCCCGCTCGACCTCTCGACGACGTACCCGATCGCGGACCTGGCCGAGGGCGTCGAGGCGTTCGCGGCGCTGTCGCGCGGAGAGGCGGTCGTCGGCGCGACCCCGATCTACGCGCGACTCCAGAACCCGACCGTCCGCCGCCTCGAGCTCGCGATCGCGGAGCTCGAGGAGACGGAGGACGCGGTCGCGTTCGGCTCCGGGATGGCGGCGGTGAGCGCGGCCCTGCTCGCCGCGTGCGCCGAGCGACGACACGTGGTCGCGGTGCGCCCGCTCTACGGCGGCACCGACCATCTGCTCGCCTGCGGCCTGCTCGGCACCGCCGCCGCCTGGACCGACGCGGACGGCGTTGGCGGCGCGCTGCGTCCGGAGACGGGCCTGGTCGTGCTCGAGACGCCGCAGAACCCGACGCTGGGGACGGTCGACATCGCCGCCGTCGTCGCGGAGGCCGGCGACGTCCCGGTGCTCGTCGACAACACGTTCGCGACCCCGGTGCTCCAGAACCCCGCGCGGTTCGGCGCCGCGCTCGTCCTGCACAGCGCAACGAAGTTCCTCGGCGGGCACGGCGACGTGATGGGCGGCGTCGTCGCGTGCGACGAGGCGTGGGCGACGCGGCTGCGGCAGGTGCGGATCGCGACGGGCGGGCTGCTGCACCCGCTGGCGGCGTACCTGACGCTGCGCAGCCTGCCGACGCTGCCGCTGCGCGTGCGCGCGGCGCAGGCGCACGCCCAAGTGCTCGCGGAGCGCCTGTCGGCGCACCCGCGCGTGCGCCGGGTGCTCTACCCCGAGGCGAACGGCAGCCAGCTCCGCGGGCCGGGCGCGGTGCTCGCGTTCGAGGTGGCGGGCGGGTTCGCGGCCGCGGCCGCCGTGATGGAGTCGGTGTGCCTGATCACGCCGGCCGTCAGCCTCGGCTCGACCGACACGCTGATCGAGCACCCCGCGGGGCTGACGCATGCCTGCGTCGACGACGAGACGAAGGCGGCCGCGGGGATCACCGACGGGCTGCTGCGCCTGTCGGTCGGGCTCGAGGACGCCGACGACCTGTGGCGCGACCTCGAGCGGGCGCTCGCGGCCGTGCCCATGCTCGCGTCCGTCGCGTAGCCTCCGCTCGAGTTGGAGAGCGTCCGCGTCGACAAGTGGCTGTGGGCCGCGCGCTTCTACAAGCACCGCGGCGACGCGACCGAGGCCGTGCTCGGCGGGCACGTGCAGGTGAACGGCGCGCGCGTGAAGCCGGCGCGCGACGTGCGGGCGGGCGACGTCGTCGAGGTGCGGAAGCGCGCCCTCGTCTGGACGGTGACCGTCACCGGCGTCGCCGACCGGCGCGGGCCGGCGGCCGCCGCCGCGGCCCTGTACGAGGAGGACGAGGCGTCGCGGTCAGCACGTGAGCGGCACCTCGCGGAGCGGCGCCTGGCGCGGCCGCTCGGCGCCGAGCTCGGCGAGCGGCCGACGAAGCAGGCGCGCCGGCGCCTCGACGCCCTGCGCCGCGCCCAGCGCGGGCCGACTAAGTAACAGACTGTCACGAACTCCCCGGGGGTCGGCCGCACAATTCCCGGAACGCTTGTAACAGTCTGTTACAAGCGCAGGTCGAGCGAGTAGCCGAGGTCGACCGGGAACGGCGGGTACGGGACGTCGCGCGTCGACCCGTCCGGATACCAGCCGTGCCTCTCGTAGAAGCGGCGCGCGCGGCGGTTCTCCGCCAGCACCCACAGCCGCGCCGTCTCCGTCCCGGCCGCCCGGAGCGCCTCGACCGCGCGCTCGTGCAGGCGGTCGGCGACGCCCGTCCCCCACGCCTCCGGCAGCACGTACAGCCCGTGCAGCCACGGCGGCGTCACCGCCGCGAACCCGAGCTCGTGGTCGTCGACGAAGATCTCGTGGGACGCCGTCCGCCAGCGCTCCAGCACCTCCTCGCGCGGGAACGGGACGCCGCCGAAGATGTGCGTCAGCCCCGCGACGGACGCGGCCTCCTGGATCTCGGCGAGCCGCTCGGGCGTCACAGCCGCTTCGCGTCGATGATGCGCTGCAGGAAGCGCTGCGTCCGCTCCTCGCGCGGCGCCGTGAAGATCTGCTCGGGCGGGCCCTCCTCGAGGATGCGGCCGTCGTCCAGGAAGCAGACGCGGCTCGCGATGTCGCGCGCGAACGACATCTCGTGCGTCGCGAGCACCATCGTCATGCCGCCGGCGGCGAGCTCGCCGATCACCTCGAGCACCTCCGCGACGAGCTCCGGGTCGAGCGCGCTCGTCACCTCGTCGAGCAGCATGAGCTGCGGCTGCATCGCGAGCGCGCGGACGATCGCCACCCGCTGCTGCTGCCCCCCCGACAGCCGGTCGGGATACTCGTCGCGCTTGTCCGCGAGGCCGAAGCGCTCGAGCAGCGCCGTGGCCCGCTCCTCCGCGGCTGCACGTGACAGCTTCAGCGCGTCGCGCGGCGCGAGCGTCACGTTGCGCAGCACGCTCATGTGCGGGAAGAGGTTGAACGACTGGAAGACGATGCCGATGCGGCGCCGCACCGCGTTCACGTCGCGCGGCTTCGTGATCTCGTCGCCGCCCAGCCAGATGCGCCCCGCCTGGATCGGCTCGAGCAGGTTGACGCAGCGCAGCAGCGTCGACTTCCCCGAGCCCGATGCGCCGATCAGGCAGATCACCTCGTGCTCGGCGACCGTCAGGTCGATCCCTCGCAGCACCTCCTGCTTGCCGAACGACTTGTGCAGCCCCTCGATCCGCAGCGCCTCGGCCGTCACCGCACGCCTCCCGCCTGGCGCCGCCGCCGGTCGCGCGCGATCAGCCAGTCGGTGAAGCGCGCCAAGGGGATCGTGATCGCGACGAAAAGCACCGCGGCCGCCAGGTACGACGTGAAGTTGAACGTCGCATTCGCGTCGATCTGCGACTGCTGGAACGCCTCGATCGCGCCGAGTGTGCCGACGAGCGCGGTGTCCTTCTGGAGGCCGATGAAGTCGTTCAGCAGCGGCGGGATCACCCGCCGCACCGCCTGGGGCAGGATCACCCGCCGCAGCGTCTGCGCGCGCGTCAGCCCCAGCGACCGCGCCGCCGCCTCCTGGCTCGGGTGGATCGACTCGATCCCGGCGCGGTACACCTCCGACACGTACGCGCTGTAGATCAGCGTGAGGGCGACGATGCCCCAGAACGTCGTGGACGTCGGGATGTAGCTGAGCCCGAGCGCCGGCGCGCCGAAGCCGAGCATCGCGATCACGAGGATCGTCGGGATGCCGCGGAAGAGGTCGGCGTAGACGATCGCGAGCGCACGCAGGGGGAAGAACACCGGTCCCGGAAGGCTTCGCAGCACTGCGAGGAAGAGCGCGAAGACCAGGATCAGGACCTCCGCGATCGAGAAGATCTTGATGTTCAGCTTGAACGCGCGCGCGATCTCCGGGAACGTGTTCTTGAACTCGTGCCAGTTGAAGAACGTCTGGCGGACCTCGTGCCAGCCGGGCGAGTGGGTGATCGCAAAGCCGACCGCCGTGAAGAACACGGCGGTCGAGAGCAGCGCGACGACCACGCTCCGGCGGCCGTCGCCGCCGGAGCGCAGTCCGTCGAGCAGGCGCGAGCGCCGCTCTACTTGAGAATCGGCGCGCCTGTCGCCTTCGCTAGCCACAGGTGCTGGAGCCGCGTCAGGGTGCCGTTCGCGCGCAGCGCGGTGATCGCCGAGTTCACGCACGCGGTGAACGGGTTGCCCTTCGCGAGCACGACGCCGAAGTGGTCGGTCACCTTCCCCTTGAGCTCGAATTGGCCGAGGATCTTCGAGTTCGGCACCTGGACCGCGGTGACGTAGAAGGCGGTCGGCAGGTCGACGACGAGCCCGTCGATCTGGCCGTTCTTCAGGGCGAGCACGGCGCCCGCGTTCTGCGGGTACACCGCCGGCTTCTGAGACGGCTTGATGTACGTCGTGATGAACCCGTAGCTCGTCGTGCCGAGCTGCGCGCCGAGCTTGAAGGACTTCAGCCCGGCGATCGAGCGCACGGACGCGATCTTCGTGCCGTTCTTGACCACGATCGCCTGGTTCACGTCGTAGTAGGAGACGCTGAAGCTGACGACCTTGGCCCGGGCGGGCGTGTACGAGATCTGGTTGATGTCGAAGTCGAACGACTTCTTGCCGGGCGCGAACGCCTTGTTGAACGGCTCGTACACCCACTTCACCTGGCTCTTCGAGAAGCCGAGCTTCGCCGCGATCGCGTACGCGACGGCCGACTCGTAGCCCTTGCCGGTGGCGGGGCTGTTGATCTTCCAGAACGAGGACCCCTGCGTGCCGCCGGCGTACCAGGGCGGGTAGGCGGGATTGTCGGTGCCGATCGTCAGCTGTCCGCTGCTGACGAGCGACGGCGACGTCGGCCCGCAGGCGGCGGCCGTGGTGCGGCCCGAGGCGCCGACCGCGGCCGCGGCGGCGAGCGCCGCGATTGCGAGCGCGACGATCGTGATGCGTGTTCTCATGCTGTCTCTCTCCTCTGTCGCAACGGGGGGCGGCTCACGTTCGACATTACAGCGGACGCCTGCGAGCGTCAGGGGAGCGCCTCGCGGAGCGCGTCGAGCCCCCGCCGAACGGAGGGCAGGCCGGCGGGGTCGTCGCTCGCGAGCGCCGCCCAGCGCTCGCCGTCGGTCTGCCCGTAGAGCAGGCTGACGGCGATCCGCACGCGCAGTGCGGCCGGGTCGTCGCCGAACGCCGTGCCGCTCAGGACGGCGACACCGTGCCGCTCGAGCAGCGCCTCGGCCAGGCCGTCGGCCGAGTCGACGCCGAGCCTGTCGCGCAGCGGCGCGAGGTCCGGGTAGAGGTAGAAGGCGCCGCCCGGCGGCCGGCAATCGGCGCCGGCGGCGACGAGCGTCTCGTACGCGGCGGTCGCCGTCAGCCGGTGGAGCCGCCGCGAGCGGGCGACGTGCGTGTGGACATCCTCGGGCTCCGCGAGCACGTGCGCGGCGACGTGCTGCATCGGCGCGGCGAGGCTCGACCACAGCTCGCTGGCGAGCCCCGTGAGCGCGACGCGCGCATCGCGCCCGGCTGCCGAGTCGGGCAGGCGGGCGAACCCGATGCGCCAACCGCCGAGCGCCATGCTCTTCGACAGGCCGCCGGTGACGAAGGTGCGCTCCGGCAGCAGCTCTGCGGGGCTCGTGAAGCGCTCGGGCTCGAATGCGAGGTCGCGGTAGATCTCGTCGGAGACGACGAAGAGGTCGTGAGCAGCCGCGAGCTCGGCCACCGCCTGGAGCGTCTCGAGTCCGGCGACGGTGCCGGTCGGGTTGTCCGGCAGCGTCAGGACGAGGATCCCGGGCCGGGGGCGCCCGCGCCGGGCGCCCGCCAGCGTCTCCGCGAGCGCGGCGGGGTCGGGGACGCCGCCGGCGTCGCCGATCGGCACCTGCCACACGCGCTTGCCCGCGAGCGTGGCCTGCGCCGCATAGCTGACCCACGACGGCTTCGGCAGCACCACGTCGCCCGGCAGGAGCCGGAGCAGGGCCGCGAGCAGCGGCTTGCTGCCCGGCGCGAAGACGACCTGCTCCGGGGTCGTCTCGAGGCGCCTGCGCTCGAACCAGCCCGCGGCGGCGACGCGCGCCTCGAGCGAGCCGGCGACGGAGCCGTAGCGGTTGTCGTGCGCGCCCCGGTCGAGCGCCTCGCGGACGCTCGGCAGGACCGGCAGCCCGGCCTCTCCGAACGCGAGGTGGACGACGGGCTCGCCGGCCGCGAGCCGCTGCCGGACGCGCTCGTCGGCGCCGAGCGTCGGCGACTCGGCGACCACCGGTGCGATCGCGCGCTGGCGGCGCCGGGCCACTAGCGCGCGGCGGCGAGGGGCAGGTACCGCGGGTCGCGCGCCCCTGCGACGCGCAGGAGCAGGTCGTGCAGGGTGCGGCGCTCGTCGTCCGAGAGCGGCGCGAGCACCTCGTCCTCGAGCGTACGGGCGAGCTTGCGGAAGCCGGTCAGCTGCTTGCGGCCGGCGGGCGTCAGGCTGACGAGGTGGCGACGGCGGTCGTTCGGGTCGCGCCGCCGTTCGACCAGCCCCTGCTCCTCGAGCTCGTCGAGGACGCCGACGAGCTGGCTGCGGTCGATCTTCAGCGCGTCCGCGATCGTCGCCTGCGTCTCGCGCGCGCCCTCCTCCAGGAGCGCGAGCACCCCGTACGAGTACGCGTTGAAGCCCGCCGTCTCGAACTCCTCCATCACCTGGGTCTTGACGGAGTAGCCGAGCCGGCCGAGCAGGAAGATCGTGCTCGCGATCAGCTCTCGCGGGATGCAGGCCTGCGGCGGGCCGGCGGGGAGCTCGGTGGTGGTCTCGATCATGGGCCGGGAATAAGTGTAGCCCGACAGATCGTTGGCGATATGTATCGTGGAGTCAACCAACGATCTAGAGGGGAATCGAATGACTCAGCAGATGATTGCGCCCGCCGCGGACGGCGCAGCGCCCGACCGCCGGCGCTGGGTGGCGCTGGCCGTGCTCGTCGCGACGCAGTTCATGGTCGTGCTCGACGTCGCGATCGTGAACGTCGCCCTGCCGACGATCAAGAACGACCTCCACTTCAGCCAGGAGAGCCTCCAGTGGGTGATCACCGCCTACTCGATCCTCTTCGGCGGCGTGCTGCTGCTCGGCGGCCGTGCGGCCGACCTGCTCGGGCGGCGCCGAATGTTCATGGCCGGGCTCGCCCTCTTCACCGTCAGTTCGCTGCTCGACGGGCTCGCGTGGTCCGAGGCGTCGCTGATCGCGTTCCGGACGCTCCAGGGGCTCGGGGCCGCCCTGCTCGCGCCGGCCGCGCTCTCGATCCTGATGACGACGTTCCGCGAAGGGCGCGAGCGCAACCTGGCGCTCGGCATCTGGGGCGCCGTTTCCGGCAGCGGCGCCGCCGCCGGCGTCCTCCTGGGCGGGCTGCTCGTCAGCGCGCTGAGCTGGAGCTGGATCTTCTTCATCAACGTCCCCGTCGGCGCGCTCGTGCTCGCCGTCAGCCCGTTCCTGCTCCGCGAGAGCCGCGGCGCGCTCGAGCATCGGCACTTCGACGCGGCCGGCGCCGTCTCGATCACCGGCGGCCTGATGCTGCTCGTCTACGCGCTCACGCACGCGAGCCAGCACGGCTGGGCGTCCGCCGAGACCGTGACGTTGCTCGCCGCCGCCGCGGCGCTGATCGTCGGCTTCGTCCTCCAGGAGCTGCGCTCGCCTGCGCCGCTCCTGCCGATGCGGATCTTCAGGCTGCGGACGCTGTCGGGGTCGAACGTGACCGCGCTGCTGACGGGCGCGGCCGTCTTCTCCCAGTTCTTCCTGCTGACGCTGTACATGCAGCAGGTGCTGCACTACTCGGCCCTCCAGACCGGCGCGGCCTACCTCGCGTTCACGCTCTCGATCATCGGCTTCTCGGGCGTCTCGCAGGCGGTCGTGACGCGGATCGGCATCCGCCGCGTCCTCCCCGTCGGCCTCGCCCTCGCCACGGCCGGGCTCCTGGTCGACGCGCGCCTGCCCGTGGACGGCCACTACTTCTGGGACATCTTCCCGGCGTTCCTGCTCGGCGGCATCGGCATGGCGTTCGTGTTCGTGCCGATGTCGATCGGAGCGCTCACCGGCGTCGAGCACCGCGACGCAGGTGTCGCCTCGGGCCTCCTGCACACGAGCCAGCAGATCGGCGGCGCGATCGGCGTCGCCGTCGCGACCACGATCGCCACGACCTTCACCTCTCACTACGTCGCGGCGCACCCGGGCACGGGCACGCTCGCACCCGCCGCGCTCACGCACGGCTTCCAGACGACGTTCTACGTGCTCGCCGCGATCGCGCTGGTCGCCGCGGTGGTGGCGTTCGCGATCGTCGAGTCCCGGCCGGCCGCACCGGCGGCGGAGCCGGTCGGCGACCTGACGCCGGCGCTCGAGGAGGCGGCGTGAGCTCCGCCGCCCTGACGTCGACCGCGCTGCTCGCCCTCGTGCGCAGCCGCGTGCAGGAGCTCCGCCGGCTCGAGCGGCTGGGCGTCGTCGGGCTCGAGATCGACAGGCGGCAGTTGGAGCTGGGCGAGCTGCGGGAGCAGCTCGCCCAGCTGGTCGCCTGAGCGAAATCCGACGAGGGCGTACGCCGCGTATCCGTGGGCACACGTTCCCGATCGCCGTAGGAGGCACCGACGTTGTCGTCCCCCCGCTCACACAGCACCGCCCGCGCCGCCGAGGAGCGCGGCCGCCTGCTCGTCGTGCTCGCGCTCGCCGCCGCCCTCGCGGCGCTCGTCATCGCGACGCAGGCGGCCGCCGCCGGCGGCGTGCAGGTGAAGCTCGGCAAGACGTCCCTCGGCAGCGTTCTCGTCGACGCGAAGGGCCGGACGCTCTACCTGTTCACCGCCGACAAGAACGGCAAGAGCGCCTGCTACGGCCAGTGCGCGAAGTTCTGGCCGCCGCTGCTCGCCGGCTCGACGGCCGTCCACGGCAGCGGCGTCGAGGCGTCGCTGCTCGGGACGACGAAGCGCCGCGACGGCACGCTCCAGGTCACCTACCACGGCTGGCCGCTGTACCGCTTCGCGCCCGACGTGAAGCCCGGGCAGACCGCCGGCGAGGGGATCAACCACTTCGGCGGGCTCTGGTGGGCCGTCTCGCGCAGCGGCGCCGAGGTGAAGAAGGCGGCGCCGCCGGCGTCGACGACCACGACGACCTCCTCGGGCGGCGGCTACGGAAACGGGTACGGGCCCTAGGACGCCGAGCCGCGAGCGGTAGGCGACGGTGACGGCCCGCCCGTCTGGGGGGCGGGCCGGGCACCGCACCCGACCCGCTCGGCTACGAGCGGCCGAGGAGCGACTTCAACGCGGTCGCGCCGCGCCAGGCGTCGTGAAAGGTGTTGTAGAGCGGCGCGGGCGCGAAGCGGATCACGTTCGGCGGCCGTTCGTCGCACATCACCCCGTGCTCGACGTGCAGCCGCCGCGCGACCTCGCGCGCGTCGGCGTCGACCTCGATCGAGAGCTGGCACCCGCGCGCTTCCGGGTCGGCGGGGGTGATCAGGCGCAGCCCCGGCGCGCCGGCGAGCTGCGACTCGAGGTATGCCGTCAGCCGCAGCGAGCGCTCGCGCAGCGCCGCCATACCGACGCGGTCGAAGAGCTCGAGCGAGACGCGGACCGGCGCGAACGAGAGGATCGGCGCGTTCGAGACCTGCCAGCTCTCGGCGTCGGCGCGCGGCGTGAAGTCCGGCCGCATCTCGAAGCGCTCGGCGACCTCGTTCCCCCACCAGCCGGCGAGCCGCGGCAGCGTCGTGTCGCGCGCGTGCCGCTCGTGGACGAACGCGCCGGCGATCGCTCCCGGCCCGGAGTTGAGGTACTTGTAGGAGCACCAGGCGGCCCAGTCGACGTCCCAGTCGTGCAGCTCGAGCGGGACGTTGCCGGCCGCGTGCGCGAGGTCCCAGCCGGAGACGGCGCCGGCGGCACGCGTCGCGGCGGTGATCTCGGGAATCGCCATCAGCTCGCCGGTGACGTAGTTGACGGCGCCGAGCAGGACGAGCGCGATCGACGCGCCCTCGCGCTCGATCGTGTCGACGACGTCCTCTGTGCGCAGTACGTCCTCGCCGACGCGCGGCCGGAGCCGCAGCACCGCCTCGTCCGGGTCGAGCCCGTGCAGGCGCGCCTGGCTCGCGACGGCGTACGAGTCGGAGGGGAAGGCGCGGTCCTCGATCACGATCCGGAAGCGCTCGGTCGTCGGCCGGTAGAAGGTCGCCATCAGCAGGTGGAGGTTGACCGTCAGCGTGTTCATGCAGACGGTCTCGCCGACCTCCGCGCCGACGAGCCGGGCGGACGGCTCGCGCAGCGCCTCGTGGTAGCGGATCCACGGGTTCCGTCCCGCCCAGTGGCCGTGGTGGCCGAGCGCCGCCCAGTCGTCGAGCTCGGCGAGCACGGCGTCGCGGGCGGCCTTCGGCATCAGGCCGAGCGAGTTGCCGACGAGGTAGGCGATCTCCGGCTCGGCCCCGCCGGGCCACGGCGGGATCGCGAACTCGCTGCGCAGCGCCGAGAGCGGGTCGTCGCGGTCGAGCGCCCGCGCCTGCTCCTCGCCGCTCGTGGCAACGGCGGTCATGCGCGGAGGCTACCGTGCGCGCTTCCCGACACGTGGAAGGAGAGGCGATGCTGCTCGCAGGGCGCAAGGCGATCGTCACGGGGGGCTCGAGCGGGATCGGCAAGGCGACGGTGGAGCGGCTCGCGCGCGAGGGCGCGAGCGTGTGCGTCAACCACTACTCGGAGCACGAGGCGGCAGACGCGGCCGCGGTCGCCGAGGCGGCGGGACGTGCCGGCGCGCCGAAGGCGGTCGCCGTGCAGGCGGACGTCGGCGACGAGGGGCAGGTCGCGGCGATGGTCGCGCAGGTGCGCGAGCAATTCGGCGGCGTCGACCTGCTGGTCAACAACGCGGGAATCGAGAAGCAGGTGCCGCTGCTCGAGATGTCGCTCGCCGACTGGGATGCCGTGCTGCGCACGAACCTGACGGGCGCGTTCCTCTGCCTGCGCGAGGCCGGCAAGGTGATGGCGGAGTCGGGCGGCGGTGTCGTCGTGAACATGTCGAGCGTCCACGAGTTCATCCCGTGGCCCGGCTTCGCGCACTACTGCGCGAGCAAGGGCGGGATGAAGCTGCTGATGGAGACGGCCGCGCGCGAGCTCGCGCCGAAGAAGATCAGGCTCGTCAACGTCGCGCCGGGCGCGATCGTCACGCCGATCAACACGTTCGTCCTCGACGACCCGGAGGCGGAGCACGCGGTGATCGAGGAGATCCCGCTCGGGCGGATGGGGCAGCCGGAGGAGATCGCGGCCGCCGTCGCGTGGGCGGCGAGCGACGAGGCCGCGTATGTGACCGGGACGACGATCGTCGTCGACGGCGGCATGTCGCTGTACCCCAAGTTCGTCTAGCGCTCTCGCGGGGGCGGCTTCGCGTTGCGATGCCGGCGGTGGAGCGTGCATCACCAGGCTCCGTCGAACGCACGCGAATCTCGATTCGCGGCCCGCTCCGAACTGGTGTCTGACACCTTTCAAGGTGTCAGACACCTTGAGCGCGGAACGCAAACCGCCGTTCCCGGCCGTCCCGACGCAAGCCGCACCCCCGCCCGCCTCTAAGGGACGCGCACGTCGATGCGCTCGTCGGAGCGGCGCTCCTCGACGCGGGCGCGCTGCGTGAGCGCGCGGCGGTCGCCGTCGGTCGCGGGCTCCTCGACCACGATCGAGAAGCTGCGCGGCCACAACCGGTGCGTCGCGACCACGTTGCCCTCCGCGGCGAGCAGCGTGATGTGCGCGGACAGGTAGATGAACGCCAGCAGCCCGATCACGCCCGCGAACGTGCCGTACACGTTCGACGCGTGCTTCAGCTCGTGCCCGACGTACCAGCCGCCGACCGCCTGCACCGCCTGCCACGCGATCCCCGCTGCGATCGCCCCGCCGCGTAGGCAGCGCCACGTGACGTCCTTCACCGTCAGCAGCCGGAACCCGACCCAGAAGAGGCCGATGTCGAGCGCCGTCGAGAGCGCGATCGCGCCGATCTTCCACGCGACGCCGTACGAGGCGCCGAAGGTGCCGAGCGCGGAGAGGACGGTCGCACCGAGCGCGCCCGCGCCGAGCACGAGCAGCAACAGCAGGGCGCGGACCCGCTGCCGCACGAAGTCGGGCCGGCGCCGGAACGGAATGCCCCAGAGGTGGTTCATCGCGTTCTCGGCTGCGAGGAAGACGCCCATGCCGGACCAGAGCGAGAGCACGATGCCGAGCGCGAGCGCGACCCCGCTGCCGCCAAGGCGGTGCAGCCGGAGGTCGTGGCCGACGACGGGGAACTGGCCGAGCGCCGAGTTGACGATCGACTGCTCGAGCCGCTGGTTCCCGCGCAGCAGGAAGCCGAGGACGGTCGTGGCGACGAGCAGCAGCGGGAAGACCGAGAAGAACCCGTAGTAGGTGATCGTCGCCGCCAGGTAGGCGCCCTGGTCGTCGGAGTACTTCTGGCGAACCGCGAGCGGGAAGCCGAGCCACGCGTGGCGCCGCTGGAAGCGGTCGAAGCGGTCGTAGGAGCTGCGGAACCCCATTCGGTCGCTGAACGTCGCCGCCCCGCTCCGCGTTACGCAGCGAACCGCCGGCGCGACGAGGCTACGCTGGCGCCGTGCTCGGCGCGTCCTCCGGCAACGTCCTCGTCGCGATCCTGATCGCGGCCGCGATCGGGACGGCGGTGTTCTTCCACGCGGAGCGCAACCGGATCAAGCACCCCTCCGCGTGGGCGTCGTTCGTCTTCCTGCTGCTGATCGTCGGCCTGCCCGCCTACGTCCTGCACGTGCAGCGCGTGCGCCGCCGCCGGCGGCTTTAGGCGTTACAAAGCGTTACACGGCCCTGAGCGGAGGCCAACCTCGGCTCAACAAAGGCGCTCTACCGTGCCGGGATGCAGGCCCTCGCAGCAGCGGCCGTCGCCGCCGTCGCCCTCCTCCCCGCCTTCGCCGTCTCGTCCGTCGGGCCGGACGGCGGCCAGGTGCTCACCGGCACGATCCCGGGCGGACAGCGGCCGGCCCTCGTCTACCTGCCTCCGGGCTATGCGAGCGGCACCACGCGCTTCCCCGTCGTCTACCTGCTGCACGGGTTGCGCGGCTCGCCCTCCGAGTACGTGAGCGGCGCCGACCTGCTCAGGTTCGCGGACACGCAGATCGCGAGCGGGAGAATGCAGCCGTTCATCGCCGTGATGCCGTCCGCCGGCGCCGACCACAGCTACGACGGCGAGTGGGCGGGCTACTGGGAGCGGTACGTGCGCGCCGTCGTCGCCTGGAGCGACGCGCACTTCCGGACGATCCCGTCGCCCGCCGGCCGCGTGATCGCCGGCCTCTCCGCCGGCGGCTTCGGCGCCGTCGACATCGCGCTGCGGAACCCGGGGGTCTTCGGCCGGGTCGAGTCGTGGAGCGGCTACTTCACGCCGCTCCGGGACGCGCCGTTCACGCACGCGCCGGCGGCCGTGCTGCGCGCGAACGACCCGACCCTGCTCGTGGCGTCTCGCGCCGCGGCGCTGCGCCGCTCGCACGTCAGCTTCTTCCTCTCGACCGGCCCAAGCCACAGCCACCACATCCCGGCAGCGGCGACGATCGCGTTCGCCCACCGGCTCTGGCGCCTCGGCGTCAGGGCGACGCTGATGACGTACCCGACGCGCAGCGGCGAGTGGCGCGCGCAGGTCCAGCGCGGGCTCGAGTGGGCTCTCGCGACGCCCCAGAGCGTCAGCTAGGCGGAGCGGCCGGCGACGCTAGGCGCGAGAGCGCCTGGCCGAGCCACCACGGCGCCTGTGCCGTCCACAGCTTCTGGGTGTGGCCGGCCGGGTACATCCGGAAGAGGAACGGCACCTTCGCCTGCGAGAGCTGCCGCGCGAACTCGATGTTCTCGGGCCGGAAGACCCCGTCCTCGCTGCCGACGTAGAAGCCGAGGAACGTCGGATGCACGACGAAGGCGCGGCGCAGGCTCGCGACGAACGCGTGCGCCGACAGCCACGGACGCGAGCTGATCGACTGCGTCCCCGTCGGGTCGGTCGGGTGGAAGTAGCCGCTCCAGGACTCGATCGCCGAGAAGAGGCCGAGGTGGTGCAGGCCGATCAGCATTGCGCCGTATCCCCCGGCTGAGACACCGACGATCGCCCGTCCGAGCCGGTTCGCGATCGTGCGGTACTGGCTGTCGATCAGCTGCGGCAGCTGCACGCCGAGCGCCGTCTCCCACTCCTGCCCCTCGCCGTTGTCAAGGTACTCCGGGTCCGGCTGGTCGGCGGTCGCTCCCTGGGGCGCGACCACGATCGCCTCGAGGCCCGCCTGCTCGAGCGCGAGCGGCACGTAGCCGAACGTCTTGTACGCGACCGGCGAGGCCGGCAGGCCGTGGAGGTAGTAGACGACGGGGTAGCGGAGCCCCGACGTGGCGTAGCCGGGCGGAAGGTAGACATCGTAGGCGAGCGTGCCGGCCGCGGACATGAACGACGCGGAGACGACCGTCCCCTTGAGGGGCGCGGCGGGATGCGCAGCCGCCTGCACGCAGAACGCGAGCGCGCCCAGGAGCGCCACAGCCAACCCCTTCACCCTCCGTAACCTACCGCGCCCCCCGTACGTTTCGGTACCGCTGACCGGGCAGCGGCGCACGCCCTAGACTCGGCCCGGGCCGGTAGCTCAAGTGGTAGAGCCCTCCGCTCTTGACGGAGGAGATGCGGATCGAAACCTGCCCGGCCCACTTCTCCCCGCGAAGCGCGAGCACCCCGTTCTCAGGAGGGTCCGAGCGGGGCGCGTTCGCCGGCGCCTCGAGGGCTGTCCTCCTTCAACTCGACGAAGATCACGTGGGTCGGGCTCTCGCCGATGTTCTCACCGCTGTGGACCTGGGCGTCGAGCCACCGCACCTGACCGGCGGACAGGCTGACGTCACGCGTTTCCCCATCCGCGGCCACCAGGCGGCGCTCGAAAGAGGAGACCGTGTACATGACGCTGTCGGGATGCTCGTGCGGACTCGTCTGTTGCCCAGGCTCGTCCCGGTACTCCAGGACACGCACGCGGTCGTTCTCGAAGATGACCTTGTACTTGTCGGGATCGGTCGTCGTCGGGTCGGTCACTACGGCAAGACTAGAACGCGGGCCACTGGGCGACAACGTCGGCGATCTCGTAGATCAGCCCGAGCCCGATCGCGCTCACGACGATCCGGCTGTGACCCGCCAGCGCGACGCGGAGCATCGGCTGGTGGTCGTGGTGGTCGTGCGGGTTGCGCAGCACGTCGACCGACCGCACGTCGGCGGCGGCGAACTCGCGCGACTCCGGCAGGCCGCCGCGCATGCCCTCGAGCACCGCGCGATCGTCGGACAGCGTGAGCTTGCCGACGGCCGGGACGAGCTCGTCCTCGTCGCGCCACACGACCGGGTAGGTCTGCATGCGGATCACGATGCGCCGTCGGCCGCCGCCCGACCACGGTGGAAAGCACCACGTCGGGGCGGCGTAACCGAAGCTTAGGAATCGAAGGGTTTTCTACCGGGTTCGCTTCGGGACACGATGTTGTCGCCAGTCTGGACAACGACCGGGCGCCGGGCGGGACGAGGGCGGCGAGCGCCGCGGACCAGTTCACCTTCGTGGCTGCGCCGTCGGTCTCGGGCGTCAGCCCGGCCGGCGGCGTTCGTCGTCGGCGACGACGGCACGATCACCGCGACCTCGCCGCCCGGCACCGCCGGTACGGTCGACGTGACGGTGACCGGGCCGGGAGGGACGAGCGCGGCGTCGCCCGCGGACGCGTTCACGTACTCGTAGGCCCGATCGGGGTGACGCGGCGCGGCAGCAGCAGCTGCGCCGCGATCCCCAGCACCGCGACCACGACGAGCGCCCAGAAGACGCCGTTGACGGCGTGGTAGATGGCCGCGGGCGTGTGCCTGCGATGCGCGAGGCGCCCGTTCGCGATGCTGCCGAACACGGCGATGCCGACGGCGCTGCCGAGCGTGCGGATGAACATGTTGCTGCCGGTGACGACGCCGCGCCTCCCCCAGCCGACGACGGACTGCACGGCGACGACGGTCGCCACCGATGCGAAGCCCATCCCGATCCCGAGCACGAAGCTCGCGACCGCGACGCGCCACACGCCCGAGGTGGCGCCGACGAAGACCGCGAGCAGCAGGCAGCCGCCGGCGGCGATCGCGCCGCCGAGCACCGCGGTCGGCCGGTAGTCGATGCGCAGGTAGACGCGTGGCGCGAGCGTGGCCGCGAGCGGCCAGCCGATCGTCATCGCCGCCATCGCGAAGCCGGCGACGACGGCCCCGACCCCGGCGACGCGCTGCGCATACGTGGGCACGTACGACGACTGGCCGATCAGGATCGCGCCGATGGCGAGCCCGGCCAGGTTGCCGGCGATCAGCGTGCGGTGGCCGAAGATCCAGAGCGGCAGGATCGGCTCGGCCACGGTGCGCTCGATCCGGACGAACGCGACGAGCAGCGCGCCCGCCACTGCGAAGAGGCCGACGCTGACCGGCGAGCTCCACGCCCAGCTGACGCCGCCCTCGAGCAGTGCGAGGATCAGCAGCGCGCACGCCCCGCCGAGCGCGAGCGCGCCCGCGTAGTCGATGCGGTGCCGCCGCGGCTCGACCCGCTCGCGCAGGTGCCGCTGGATCAGCCACGCGGCGCCGACCCCCACCGGCAGGTTCAGCCAGAAGATGCCGCGCCACGTCCAGTACTGCGCGAAGAAGCCGCCGAGCGCGGGGCCGACGATCGCCGACATGCCCCAGACGCTCGAGATGTAGCCCTGGATGCGACCGCGCTGCGCCGGCTCGTAGAGGTCGCCGACGATCGTCGTCGTGGTCGGCAGGATCGCGCCGGCGGCGAGCCCCTGCACGCCGCGGAAGACGATCAGCGCGACCATGCTCCACGCGAGCGCGCAGAGGATCGACCCGACGAGGAAGCCGCCGACGCCGACGAGCAACACCGGCTTGCGTCCGTAGACGTCCGAGAGCCGCCCGTAGATCGGCACGGTCACCGCCTGCGTCAGCAGGTAGATCGAGAAGATCCACGGGAAGAGCGAGAAGCCGCCGAGGTCGCCGACGATCTGCGGCACGGCGGTCGCCACGATCGTGCTGTCGATCGCCGCCAGCCCGATCGTCAGCATCAGAGCGGCGACGACGGCGCCGCGGTTGTCCGCCTCCGTCGCCGAGTGCGGCGGCTCGACCGTGACCGCGGGCTCCTCCATGCCGCCCCGCAACCTACCGGCGGTAGAAACCCGGCTTCGCGGCACGGCTCGCAGCGGATGTGCCCGGGCCCTGCTCCGCGGACGATCACCTCGTCGTCGACGGAAGGGGTTGAGGAGATGACACCGATTCGGAAGGGAACGCTGTTGACGATCGCGGCGCTGGCGTTGCTTGCGATCGGCGTCGGGACGGCGGTCGCGGCCGGCGGGCCGCCCCGCCCGGGAACCGGCTACGCGGCGATGCCCGGCCCCGCGATGATGGCGACGGCCGCGTCGTACCTCGGCATCTCGCCGACGGAGCTCCAGACGGAGCGCCACGCGGGGAAGTCGCTGGCGCAGATCGCGACGGAGCACGGGAAGAGCGTCGACGGGCTCGAGACGGCGCTCGTGAACGCGTTCGGCGCGACCCTCGACCGGGCGGTGGCCGCGGGACGATTGACGTCGGCGCAGGCTGCGCAGGCGCTCGCCGCCTTCAAGGCGCGGGTGAGCGCCATGGTCCAGTGGGCCGGCGGCCCCGCGGGCGGGCGCGGCGGCATGATGGGCGGCCTCGGCTGCCCGTGGGCGCCGTGACCTACACCCTGAGCGGCACCACCGCGCTCGACTTCGACGACGCGGTCGCGCGCGTGCGCGAGACGCTGAAGGAGGAGGGGTTCGGCGTGCTGACCGAGATCGACGTGCAGGCGACGCTGCACGAGAAGCTCGGGGAGGAGATGGCCCCGTACCTGATCCTCGGCGCGTGCAACCCACCGTATGCCCACCGTGCGCTCGGCGCCGAGCCGGAGCTCGGGACGCTGCTCCCCTGCAACGTCGTCGTCTACGTGCAACCGGACGGGCGCACGCGCGTGTCCGGCGTCGACCCGGTCGCGATGCTCTCGATCGTCGGCCGCACCGACCTCGACCCGCTCGCGGGCGAGATCCGGGCGAAGGTCGAGCGCGCGCTCGTCAAGGTCTGGCAGACCTAGAGGCTGCGAGGAACGCCGCCCGGAACGGCGCGGCGAGCTGCGCGGCGACCGCGCGAAGCCCCTGGATGTCCGCCCGGTGCGTCGCCGGCGCCCTGCTCGGGCCTGCGTCTGCCTTCGCCATGGGGCAGTCATCCGCCCCGCCGCTAACCGACCGCTCACGCCGGCGTCACGCGCCGCTCACGCGACCGATGAGTTTCGCGCGCGCCGGCCGTCTACACGGCACATTCCCGAAGCACCAGAGGAGGCACCGAATGTCCGCTGTCACGTCCGCGCTCAAGCTCACGCAGGTCGGCCGCGTCTGCGTCACCGTCGCCGACACCGACCGGGCGATCGACTTCTACGTCGGCACGCTCGGCTTCGAGAAGGTCGTCGACGAGCCGATGGGCCCCGGCATGCGCTGGGTCGAGGTGGCGATCGCCGGCACGCCGACGACGATCGCGCTCGCCCCGCCGCCGCAGGGGCAGGAGGCCGGCGGCAGCCAGACCGGGATCTGCCTCGACACGACCGACGTGGACGCCGACCACGCCGCGCTCAAGGCGGCCGGCGCCGACGTCGACGAGGCCGTCACCCGCTTCGGCGGCACCGTGCCGCCGATGTTCTGGCTCCGCGACCCCGACGGCAACTCGCTGATCGTCGTCCAGCCCGCCGGCTGACGAGTCACCGGTGCGGCCGCGCCCGCGCGCGGCCGCACCGCCGTCAGTCGCGCGCGTCGGGGAGCGTCGGCTGGTCGGTCGGGTAGACGCCGACCGCGAACCCGTACACCGTCTCGCCGGCGCGCGGCAGCCGGTCGAACTCCGCCACGAGCTCCGCCATCCGCTCCCAGAACGCCGACGCCTGCGCCTCGGTGACGCGGGCGTGGCGGATGAACCCCCAGAGCTTCCCGTCACGGAAGGCCGCGGCCGACTCGGCGGCGGCGACCTCGAAGTCGTTGAAGTCCCGCGGCGCCTCGTCGCCGCCGGCGCTCTCGAGCGCGACGTAGAAGAGCCGCGCGGTCCGGCCGTAGAAGCGCTCCTCGATCGCGCGCACCCGGCGCGTCCGCACGACGCGCAGGAGGCCCGCCTCGGCGAGCACCTTGACGTGGTGGGCGACCGTGCTCTTCGGCCGCCGCAGCGCCACCGCCAGCTCGCCGACGCTCGCGGCCCGCTCGTGGAGCAGGCCGAGGATCGTCGTCCGCAGGGGGTGCCCGATCGCCTTCACCTGCGCCGGTCGGGTCAGCGCCAGCCGGTCGGCCAGCTCGTAGTCGGGAGGCGATGCGTTGCCGGGCACGGCACGAATAGGTTAATCTCGCCGAACGTTCCAACTTTATGGATCATTCGGAGAGGAGCCGCGATGAGCGAGGTCGTGCTGTACCACCACGTCCAGGGGCTGACCGAGGGCGTGCGCGCATTCGCCGACGAGTTGCGGCGCGCGGCCCACACCGTGCACACGCCCGACCTGTTCGACGGGCGCACGTTCGCGTCGATCGACGACGGCATCGCCTTCGCGCGCGAGGCCGGCTTCGGCGCGCTCGCCGAGCGCGGCGTGGCCGCGGCCGACGGGATCCGCGACGACGTCGTCTACGCCGGCTTCTCGTTCGGCGTGATGATCGCGCAGCAGCTCGCGCAGACGCGTGCGGGCGCCCGCGGCGCGCTGCTCATGTACTCCTGCCTGCCGGTGTCGGAGTTCGGCGACGCGTGGCCCGACGGTGTCCCGGTGCAGGTGCACGGCAAGGAAGGAGACGAGTTCTTCCTCGAGGACATCGAGGCCGCGCGCGAGCTCGTCGCCTCGACCGAGAGCGCCGAGCTGTTCCTCTACCCGGGGCAGGAGCACCTGTTCGCCGACTCGTCGCTGCCGGAGTACGACGCCGCCGCCGCGGCGCTGCTCACCGAGCGCGTGCTGGCGTTCCTCGAGCGCGTGTGACTACTTGATGCTCGCGAGGACGGTGCGCTCGGCCGCGCTCATCGCCGTCAGGTCGGCGTTCACCTGCGCCAGCGTCTGGCCGACGTTCGTCGTGATGCCGGTGAGCGAAGGCTGAACGGCGCCGAACGCGCTCGCCATCGCCTGGGCCAGCGCCTGCGTCTGCGCGACTGCGCCCCCCATCGCCTTCGTGGCCGTCCTCAGCACTGCGGCTTTCGCGTTGCGCCGGCATGCGCTCCACACCACGGTCTCGTTCGTCCTCACCTGGTTCAGCAAGGTGAAGAGCTGCGACGTCTGCGTCTCGATCGCGACGATGGGCTGTTGCGCGGCGCCGGTGACCGAGCCGCCGCCGGGTGAGACGAGCTGCTGCAGCCCGTTCTGGACCGCGAGCGTGTCTCCCAGCGCCTTCGTGAGCGTCTTGTCGAAGCTCGCGAGCGCCGCCAGCGTCTTGGCGTGCGGAAAGGGCGCCGCCGACGCGACCGGCCCGACTCCGCCGCCGGCCAGCGCGATCGCCGTCGACACCGTCACGAGCGACACCCACCTCATCGCACACCTCCCCCGTCGTGTGGCGGCGACTCTGACGCGCTCGCGCGGCGACGTCAAGGCGCTCAGCGCGTGCGGGTGACCTTGCTGAGGCCGCGCGGCCGGTCGAGGTCGAGCCCTCGCAGCCGCGTCAGCCACACCGCCGTCAGCTGGCCGGGGATCACCGCGGTCAGCGGCGAGAGCCACTCGGGGACGCCGGCGATCAGCGGCAGCCTGGTGTGCGCGCGCCGCAGCGCCGCCCGCACGTCCGAGACGACGAACAGCCGCGCGCCGCGGTCCCGGAGCGGCACGATCACCTCCTCCACGCTCGGGCGCGCCGGCCCGCTCGGCGCGACGACGACGACGGGCCAGCCGGGCGCGATCGCCGCGATCGGCCCGTGCATCAGGTCCGCCGGCGAGTACGCCTCGGTCACGAGCCCCGAGAGCTCCCTGATCTTCAACGCGATCTCGTACCCGGTGCCGTAGTTGACGCCGCGCGCGACGACGGTGAGGCCGACGGCGTCGCCGTACTCCTCGAGGGGCGGCGGCGCCGCCGTCGAGAGCTCGATCTGCGCCTGGAGCGCCTCGGGCATCCGCGCCAGCTCGGCGCCCGCCACCTCGCCGTCCGCGGCGGCGAAGAGCAGCGCGACGGCGCCGAGCGAGTTGACGTACGTCTTCGTGGCCGCGACGGCGTGCTCGGCGCCCGCCTCCAGCGGCAGAACGGCATCGGCCGTCCGGGCGAGCGGCGAGGCGGTGTCGTTGACGAGCGCGAGCGTCGGCCGTCCCTGCGCGCGTGCCTCCGCCAGCACCGCGACCACGTCGGGCGACTCCCCCGACTGCGAGATGCCGACGACGAGTGCCCCGTCCAGCCGGGGCGGCTGCTCGTAGATCGTGTACAGCGACGGCGTCGCGAACATCACCGGCACACGGTGCGCGCGGCCGAAGAGGTACTGCGCGTAGCGCGCGGCGTTGCCGGAGCTCCCGCGCGACGCGACCACGACGTAGCGCACGTCCGGCCGCCGGAAGAGCTGCGCCGCCTCGCGCGCCGCGACGCCCTGCCGGTCGAGCAGCCGGGCCAGCGCCTCCGGCTGCTCCCGCAGCTCAGCCTCGAGCCACGACATCCAGCACGTGCTCCCACAGTTGCTCTGCACCCGACGCGAGGCAGCCGTCGACGACGGCGTCGTCGCCCAGCGAGCTCACCCGCAGCGCCGGCACGACGGGCGCGAGGTCGGCGAGGCGCTCGCCCACGGCGTCCGCGAAGCCGTGCGCGCGGCCGATGCCGCCGCCGAGCACGAGGAGCTCGGGGTCGACGATCGCGACGATCGCGGCGATCGCGCGCGCGACGTGGTCGGCTTCCGCGGCGACGACGCGACGGGCGGTCTCGTTCCCCGCCGCCGCCGCCTCGAACACCTCGCGCGCGCTCCGCGCGGAGGTCAGGCCCTGGACGTGCGCGGCGCGCACCACCGCGTCGGCGGACGCCGCGGCCTCGAGCGCGCCGCGCCGCCGCACCTCGCGCGCGTCGGCGCTCCCGTCGACGGGCAGGTACGCGACCTCGCCGGCGATCCCGTGCGCACCGCGGTGGAGCCGGCCCTCGACGACGAGCCCCATGCCGATCCCCGTGCCGACCGAGACGAGCGCGAAGGTCGAGACGTCGCGGCCCCAGCCGTGGTCGCGCTCGGCGATCGCGGCTGCGTCGACGTCGTTCTCGATCGCGAGGCCGGGCCCGAAGGCCTCGCGGAGCGTGGCGAGCACCGCCGGCCGCTCCCACCCCGGCAGGTGCGCGGCCATCCGCAGCGCCCGGCCGTCCGGGTCGACGACGCCGGGGGTGCCGACGACCGTCTGGACGACCGACCGGGCGCGCGAGACGCCGGCCTGCTCGAGGAGCTCCTCGGCGAGGCGGATCACCTCGCGCACCCGCCCGGGCCCGCTCGAGGCGCGCGCGCGCCTGCTCGTGCGCGCGCGGACCGCGCCGGCGACGTCGGCGACCGCGCCCCGGATGTACTGGCGGCCGACGTCGAGCCCGAGCACGAAGCCGGCGTCGCTGCGGAGCCGGTAGAGGGCGGCCGTCGGGCCCGGCGCGCCCGTGCGCCGCCCCGCCGGCTCCACCAGGGCCGCGCGCTCGAGGCTCTCGAGCGCGAACGCGACGGTCGGCTTCGAGAGGCCGGAGGTGCGGACGAGGTCGGCGCGGGAGGCCGGGCCCGCGCGGCGGAGCCGGTCGAGGAGCAGCTGCTCGTTCATCGTCCGGATCAGCCGGGGCCGGGCGGGCGTGTGGCGGGGGTTCGTCACGGGGTTGTCTCTTCGTTAAAGATAGGTTAGTTTCCTATCTTATGGAAGAGCGGGTCCTGCTGGGGCTCGACTTCGGGGGCTCGAAGATCGCGGCCGCGACCTCGGCGCTCGACGGGCGCCGCCTCGGCCGGACGGTCGTCCCGACCGACCCTGCCGCCGGCGCCCGCGCGAACCTGGAGCGTGGGATCGCCGCGGCGCGCGAGCTGCTCGGCGGACGCCCCGCCGCGGCGATCGGCGCCGTCACCTTCGGCATCCCCCACCGGGACGGCGTCCGCCTCGCCCCCGCGATCTCCGGCTGGGAGGAGGTCGCCCTCGCGGAGGAGCTGGCGGACGGCCTCGCCTGCGACACCGTCGCGGTCGGCACGGACGTGAAGGCGGCCGCCGCGACCGAGGCGCGCCTCGGGGCGCTCGCCGGACATGACCCCGGCCTCTACGTCAACCTCGGCACCGGCCTCGCGGCGGCGCTGGTCGTCGGCGGCACGGTCGTGCGCGGCGCCAACGGGGCGGCCGGCGAGATCGGCTACGCGCTGCTCGACGCCGAGGGCGACCGCGTGCTCGAGGACGTCGCGAGCGGGATGGGCCTCGCGGCCGCCGCGCTGCACGCCACCGGCGAGGAGCTGTCGGCCGCCGACGTCTTCGCGCGCGAGCGGCACGAGCCGGTGCTCGGCCGGCTCGTCGAGGAGTTCCTCGCACGCCTCGGTTTCCACCTCGTCAACCTCGCCGTCGCGCTCGACCCGGCTCGCATCGCGGTCGGGGGCGGGATCGTGCGGGCCTGGGAGCGGATCGAGCCGCGGCTCACCGAGCTCCTGCGCCGCAGCGTCCCGTACCCGCCGGAGCTGGTGCCGGGCGCGTTCCCGTTCGACGCGGCGCTCGCCGGCGCGCTCTGGCTCGCGCTCGACGCGCTCGGCGGCGACGCGGCGGCGAGCGGGACGGTCAACACGAGCACGGTCGCGACGCGACCGAGGAGGGAGTAACGATGAGAACCGCGATCACGGTCCTCGCCGTCGCGGCGCTCGCGGCGGCCGTGTGGGCCGGTGCAGGCACGAGCTCACCCGACCGCGTGACGGCCGGGGGTACCTCGGTCACGATCTCGAACGAGCAGGGAACGACCTGGACCTGCAACTTCAACCCGTTCAACGCATCGGTGCAGTTCCTGTCGTTCGGGCCGGTCTACGAGGACCTCGTGTATCAGAACCTGCTCCAGAGCGGGAAGCCGACGCCGTGGCTCGCGTCCAAGTGGGCGTGGGGCGCCGGCAACAAGACGCTGACGTTCACGATCCGGCCGGGCGTGAAGTGGTCGGACGGGAAGCCGTTCGGCGCCGCCGACGTCGTCTTCACGTTCCAGCTGATGAAGAAGTACGCGGCGCTCGACCTCAACTCGTCCTGGTCGGTGCTCTCGAGCGTGAAGCAGAAGGGCTCGAATCAGGTCGTCTTCTCGTTCAAGACGGCGGCCGTGCCGTACTTCTTCTACGTGGCCGGCCAGACCCCGATCGTCGCGCAGCACGTCTGGGCGTCGATCAAGGACCCGGTCACCTACAAGGACACGAAGCCGGTCGGCACGGGCGGGTTCACGATGAGCTCGTGCTCGCCGCAGGTGATCAAGTACGCGAAGAGCCCCTCGTACTGGCAGGCGGGGATGCCGAAGGTCGACACGATCTACTACCCGGCATACACCTCGAACGACCCCGCCAACCAGGATCTGGCGAGCGGCAAGGCGCAGTGGGGCAGCCAGTTCATCCCGAACATCAAGGCCTTCTACCTGTCGAAGAGCCCGGACAACCACTACTGGTTCCCGCCGGTCTCGAACGTCGCCATCTTCATCAACCTGAAGGACCCGATCCTCTCGAACGTCGCCGTGCGCAAGGCGATGGCGTACGCGATCGACCGCAACCGGGTGGCGCAGATCGGCGAGTACGGCTACCAGCCGGCCGCCAACCAGACCGGCGTCGTGACGCCGACCTTCTCGAGCTGGCTGAAGCCGGGCCTCGACAAGGTCTATACGTACAACCCGCAGAAGGCGATCTCGATCCTGAAGGCGGCGGGCTTCAAGATGTCCGGCGGCCTGTTCCACACGCCGTCCGGCAAGCCGCTCTCGTTCACGATGGTGAACATCGGCGGCTACTCCGACTGGGTCGCCTCCGCGCAGATCGTCGCGCAGGAGCTGAAGGCGGTCGGCATCGAGGTGAAGGCCGAGAACCTCTCCAGCACGACCTACAACAACGACGTGTACACCGGCCAGTACCAGCTCGCGTACAACGGCAACGAGGCCTACGGGCCGAGCCCGTACTACGAGCTGCGCAACATCCTCTTCTCGGCAGGCTCCGCGCCGATCGGCAAGATCGCGGCCTCCAACTGGGAGCGGTACTCGAACCCGGCGGTCGACAAGGCGATCGGGCAGTACGCCGCGACGACGAGCCTCGCGCAGCAGAAGCAGATGGTCTGGCAGCTCGAGGAGGCCATGGTGCGGGATGTCCCGATCATCCCGATCACCGAGGGCGTCAACTGGTACCAGTACAACACGAAGACGCTGACGGGCTGGGTGACGCAGCAGAATCCCTACGCACAGCCGGCCGCGTACGCGGTGCCGGACTGGGGCGTCGTCGCGCTGCACCTGGCGCCGAAGTAGAAGGTGGGACCGGCATGAGGCGCGGGACGTGAGATTCGTCGTTCGGAGGCTCGGCTTCTTCGTCGTCACCCTCTGGGCGGCGGTGACGACGAACTTCCTGATCCCGCGCCTCATGCCCGGCAACCCGGCGCTCGCGATGATGTCGCGCTACCGCGGGCACCTGAACCCGAGCGCGCTGCACGCGATCGAGGTGGCGTTCGGCGTCAACAGCCACCAGAGCCTGCTCAGCGCGTACTTCTCGTACCTCGGCAACGTCGCCCGTGGACGGTTCGGCGTCTCGCTCACGTTCTTCCCGGACCAAGTGAGCCACGACGTGCTGCAGGCGCTGCCGTGGACGCTGGCGCTCGTCGGCGTGACGACGATCCTGGCGTTCGTGCTCGGGACGCTGATCGGGCTGCTCGCCGCGTGGAAGCGCGGCGGGCTGCTCGACAGCGTGATGCCGCCGATCTTCGTGATCACGTCCGCGTTCCCGTACTTCTGGCTGGCGCTGATCTCGATCTGGCTGTTCTCGATCAAGCTCGGCTGGCTGCCGCAGAACGGCGGCTACGACGTCACGACCACCGTCGGCTGGACGTGGGCGTTCGTCGGCGACGCGCTCCGGCACTCGCTCCTGCCGGCGGCGACGATCCTCGTCACATCGATCGGCGGCTGGATCCTGACGATGCGCAACAACATGATCTCCGTGCTCGCCGAGGACTACGTGCGGATGGCGCGCGCGAAGGGCCTGAGCCCGTGGCGGATCATGTGGGGGTACGCGGGCCGCAACGCGATCCTCCCGAACCTGACCGGCTTCGCGATGTCGCTCGGCTTCGTCGTCAGCGGCGCGATCCTCGTCGAGTTCGTCTTCAACTACCCCGGTGTCGGCTGGATGTTCCTGCAGTCCGTCGAGAACCAGGACTACGCGCTGATGCAGGGGCTGTTCATGATGATCGTCGTCGCCGTCCTCACCGCGATCCTCGTCTCCGACGCGGCCACCGCCCTGCTCGACCCGCGGACGCGGGACGTGCGATGAGCACGGCCACGGTTGCCGCGGCGCCGGCGGTCGCGGAGCTCAGGCAGGGCCGCACCGCCGACGTCTGGCGCGCGATCACGCGCAACCGCAAGGCGATGGCCGGCGCCGTCATCCTGCTCGTCTTCGTCGTGCTGGCGGTGTTCCCCGGCCAGATCGCGCCGGACGACCCGCAGGCGTCGATCTTCCCGCCGGGCCAGGGCCCGTCCTGGCACCACCTGCTCGGGACGACCTCGTACGGCCAGGACATCTTCTCGCAGCTGATCTGGGGGACGCGGCTCTCGATCGTGATCGCCCTCGCGGCGGGCGCGCTCGCGACGGCGTTCGCCGTGCTCGTCGGCGTCTCGGCGGCCTACCTCGGCGGGATCGCCGACGGGATCCTGTCGCTGATCACCGACGTGATCCTCGTCATCCCGATCTTCCCGCTCGTGATCGTGATCGCGGCGTACCGGAAGAACGCCGGGCTGCTGACGCTGATCGTCGTGCTGGGCGCGCTCGGCTGGTCGTACGGGGCGCGGCAGCTCCGCGCGCAGGCGCTCTCGCTGCGCACGCGCGACTTCCTCGAGTCGGCACGCGTCCGCGGCGAGCGGCGGCTGTACGTGATCCTCTTCGAGATCCTCCCGACGATGACCTCGCTGATCGTGGCGAGCTTCCTCGGCGCCGCGCTCTACGCGGTGCTCACGGCGGCGGGGCTCCAGTTCATCGGCCTCGGCGACCCGAACAGCGAGAGCTGGGGGACGATGCTCTACTGGGCCGAGAACAACGAGGCGCTCGGCGCCGGCATGCCGCTCTGGGCGATCGCGCCCGGCGTCTGCGTCGCGCTGCTCGGCGCGTCGTTCGCGCTCCTCAACTACGCGTTCGACGAGATCTCGAGCCCCGCGCTGCGGATGCGCCGCCTGGAGCGGACGAAGCTCGCCGACCGGCTGGAGCCGCGCCCCGCGGCGCCGCCGCCGCCCGACGACGTCGTCCTCTCCGTCCGCGGCCTCAGCGTCGCCTACGCGACCGACGCCGGCCCCGTGCTGGCTGTCGACCACGTCGACCTCGAGCTCGGCCGCAACGAGTTCCTCGCGATCGTCGGCGAGTCGGGCTGCGGCAAGTCGACGCTCCTCTACGCGATCGCCCGCCTGCTCGGCTCGCCGCTGCCCGGCGAGATCGTCGGCGGCGAGGTGCTCTTCCAGGGGCGGAACATGGTCGTGCTCGAGGAGAAGCAGCTGCGCGCGATCCGCTGGCGCGAGCTCTCGGTGGTGATGCAGAGCGCCATGAACGCGCTCAACCCGGTGCTGACGGTCGCGCAGCAGATGCGCGACGCGTGCAAGGCGCACTCGAGCATGAGCGAGCGGGAGATCGAGGAGCGCTCGCGCGAGGTGCTGCGGCTCGTCTCGATCGATCCCGTGCACCTGTCGAGCTACCCACACCAGCTCTCCGGCGGCATGCGGCAGCGGGCGATGATCGCGATGGCGCTCCTCTTCACCCCCGACCTCGTGATCATGGACGAGCCGACGTCGGCGCTCGACGTCGTCGCGCAGCGCTCGCTGATGGTGCAGATCAAGCAGCTCCAGGAGCAGCTCGGCTTCGCGGTGATCTTCGTCACGCACGACATGTCGCTCGTCAGCCACTTCTCCGACCGGCTGCTCGTGATGTACGCCGGGCAGATCGTCGAGCTGGCGCCCACGAGGCAGCTCTTCGAGTCGCCGCTGCACCCGTACTCGCGCGGGCTGCTCGACGCGTTCCCGTCGATCCGCGGCGAGAAGGCGAAGCTGCTCGGGATCCCTGGCTCGCCGCCCGACCTCGCGCGCCTGCCCGCGGGGTGCCGTTTCGCACCGCGCTGCCCGCTCGCGCAGGAGCGCTGCTCCACCGCGCTCCCGGCGCTCGTGCGTGCGAACGGCGCACTCGTCCGCTGCATCCGGCACGAGGCGGCGGCGCCGTGACGGAGCCGCTGCTGCGGACGGAGGGCCTGACGCGGCACTTCCGCGTCGGGAAGCTCTTCTCACGGCAGACGCTGCACGCGGTCGACGACGTCGACCTCGAGCTCGGCCGCGCCGAGATCGTCGCGCTCGTCGGCGAGAGCGGCAGCGGCAAGAGCACGATCGCGCGCCTGCTCTCGCTCGTCTACCGGCCGACCGCAGGCGAGATCTGGTTCGAAGGCAAGCCGCTCAGCCGGGTGCGCAGCCGCCGCCAGCGCCTCGCCTACAGCAGCGAGGTGCCGATGGTCTTCCAGGACCCGTACAGCTCGATCAGCCCGGCGTACCGCGTGTCGCACGGGATCATGCGCGGGATCAAGCTGCACCGGCCGGACCTGTCGCGCCGTCAGCGCCTCGCCGAGGTCGAGCGCGTGCTCGACGCCGTCGGCCTCGTGCCGGCGGCGCAGACGCGCAAGCGCTTCCCGCACGAGCTGAGCGGCGGCCAGCGCCAGCGCATCGGCTTCGCTCAGGCGCTCGCCTTCAGGCCGAAGCTGATCATCGCGGACGAGCCCGTGTCGATGCTCGACGTCTCGATCCGCGTGGGCGTGCTCAACCTGATGAGCGAGCTGCGCGCGCGCGAGGGTGTCTCGTTCCTCTACATCACGCACGACGTCGCGAGCGCGCGCTACGTCGCCGACCGCGTGCTCGTCATGTACGCGGGCCACGTCGTCGAGGAGGGCCCGACGGAGGAGGTGCTCCAGCGGCCGAAGCATCCGTACACGCAGCTGCTGCTGTCGGCGGTGCCCGACCCGCGCGCCGAGCTGCGGCTCGCGGACGCGAGCGACGTCGGCGAGCCGCCGAAGGTCGTCGACCCGAAGGAGGGCTGCCGCTTCCGGCCGCGCTGCCCGTTCGCGGTCGCCGAGTGCGACGCGGTGACGCCGAGGCTGCGCGACCTGGGCGCAGGCCGCTCGGCCGGGTGCCACGTCGCGGAGCGCGATTCGGCCGCCGTCGCCTAGCTTCCGGCGAGCGCGCGCACGCCCCTGGATCAGTCATGCTGGAGCGCATGGAAATGCCGGAGAGCGCGCGCAGACTCATCGAATCCGACGCACTCGCCCATCTCGTCACGCTCAACTCGGACGGCTCGCCACAGGTGACCTGCGTCTGGGTCGGGCTCGACGGGGGCGAGATCGTCTCGGGCCATCTCGGGCACTGGCGCAAGCTCCAGAACATCCGGCGCGACCCGAGGGTCGCCCTCTCGATCGAGGGCACCGTGATCGAGCCGCCGGGCCTGAAGCAGTACCTGATCGTCCACGGGCGGGCGGAGGTCGTCGAGGGCGGCGCCCCCGAGCTCTTGCAGCGCCTGGCCCATGTCTACCTCGGACCGGAGGTGACGTTCCCGCCGATGAGCGACCCGCCTGCGGGATACGTGGTGCGGATCACGGTCGAGAGGATCGGCGGCGTCGGCCCCTGGACGGCGTGAGCCGCCCCAGCTAGTCGAAGGACGCGCGCAGGCGCGCGTGCGCCTCCGCGCTCGCGCCCACACGGTCGAGCGCGGTCAGCGCGGCCCCCGCGACGGGCGGCAGGCTCGCGACGCGAAGCGCGACGCTCGGGCCGACCGCCCGCACCCCCTCGCCGATGCGGGCGAGCAGCCGCTCGTGGCCCGACTGGAGCAGGCTGCCGCCGAGGACGACGTCGACCTCCTCGGCGGCAAGGTCGAGACGGGTCACCGTCGCACGCACCATCGCGACCACCTCGTCCGCGAGGCGGTCGACGATGCCGGCGGCGACCTCGTCCTCCGCGGCGGCGGCGAAGACGAGCGGGGTCAACTCCGCCAGGCGGTCGTGGTCGAGCCTCCCGGCGACGAGCGCACGCGCGACGTCGACGGGCGTCGCCAGGCCGAAGTGCTCGGGCACGAGGCGCTCGAGGACGCTCTTCGCACCCCGCCCGTCCTCGCTCCGCGCGGCGGCGTACAGCGCCTCCGGCCCGACGTCGCCGCCGCCGCCCCAGTCGCCGCTGATCCTGCCGAGCGACGGGAAGCGCACGGTCCGCCCGTCGGGCGCGACGCCGACGCAGTTGATCCCGGCGCCGCAGGTCACGGCGACGCCGTAGCCGCGGTCGCTGCCGGCGCGCAAGACCGCGAACGTGTCGTTGCCGACCACGATCTCGGGCGCCCAGCCGCGCCGCTCGGCGGCCTCGCGGTAGGCGTCCTCCTCGTCGGGGAAGTCGAGCGCTGCGAGCAGGAGCACCGCCAGCGCGGGCGTGCCGCCGAGCTCGCCGAGCAGCGCCTGGAGCACGTCGAGGCTCCCCTCCACCCCGAGCCGGTGGGGCGACGAGCCGGGCCCGCGGGCGGTGCCGAGCAACGTCCCGTCGGAGTCGACGAGCACCGCGTCGGTCTTCGAGTTCCCGCCGTCGACGGCGAGCAGCACGCTCAGCGCAGCGCCTCTTCGAGCATCCGCTCGAGCAGCCCCTCGACGAGCTCCCACTGGCCGACGAGCGGGTGCGCGAGCAGCGCCTTGCGCGCGTCGACGGGCTCGCGGCTGAGCGCCGCCCGCACGGTGAGCCGCTCGTACGCGGCGACGTGCTGGACGAGGCCGAGCAGCTCCGGCGCGAGCGGCCGCTGCGGCAGCGGTGTCGCTCCGTCCGTGCCGACGCGGGCCGGCACCTCGACGACGTCGTCCGCCCCGAGGCCCGCGAGCGTCCCCTCGTTTCGCAGGTCGACCTCATGGACGGCGCCGTCCCCGGCGGAGAGCGACGCGATCAGGCCGAGCGCGGCCTCGCTGTAGTAGGCGCCGCCGCGCCGCATCAACAGGTCGGGCCGCGTGTCGACGGATGGGTCGCGGTAGAGGTCGAGCAGCCCTCGCTCGATCTCGCTCACCACCTGCGCGCGCGGCACGCCGTCGAGCTGCTCGCGCACGACCTCGTCGTGCGCGTAGAAGTAGCGGAGGTAGTACGACGGGACGGCCCCGAGGTCGTCGAGCAGGGCGCGCGGCAGCTCGAGGTCGTGCGCCAGCTCGTCCCCATGCTCGTCGAGCAGCGCCGGGAGGACGTCGTCGCCGTCGAGCAGCACGCCGCGCACCCAGGTCAGGTGGTTGAGGCCGACCTGGTCGACCACGACGCGGGCCGGCTCGACGCCGAGCCAACCGGCGAAGCGGCGCTGGAAGCCGATCGCGACGTTGCACAGCCCGAGCGCGCGGTGCCCGTGGTCGAGCAGCGCGCGCGTGACGATCCCCACCGGGTTCGTGAAGTCGACGATCCACGCGCCGGGTGCGAGCGCGCGGACGCGCTCGGCGATCTCGAGCACGACCGGCACCGTCCGCATCGCCTTCGCGAAGCCGCCGGCGCCCGTCGTCTCCTGGCCGACGCACCCGCACTGAAGCGGCGCCGTCTCGTCGTGCAGCCGCGCCTGCTGGCCGCCGACACGGATCTGGAGCAGGACGAAGTCGGCGCCCTCGACGGCGCAGTCGAGGTCGGAGGTGATCTCGAGGCCGCCGCGGTAACCCTGCCGCGCGAGCATCCGCTGCGCCATCCCGCCCACGACCTCGCGGCGCTCCGCGTCGATGTCGTGGAGGACGAACTCGTCGACGTCGAGCCTCGTGAGGCCGGAGACGAGCTCCGGCGTGTACGTCGAGCCTCCGCCGATGACGGCGACCTTCACGTCTGTGAATCGTACTCCCGCGCCGGTCCGCTGCTCGCTACAGCACGGCGATGCCGAACACGAGCAGCAGCAGCCCGCTCAGGAAGAACGCGGCGCCGGGCGAGAGCGAGGGCTCGGCGGGATCGACCTTCAGCGACGGGTCGAAGCCGGGGATCTTGCCCCACGCGGCCCGCGTCGCTCCGTAGTCCGAGAACCGCTCGAGGTTCGAGCCCCGCCCCACCCCGGCCATGCCCATCAGCATGCAGCCGACGACGATGCACATGATCTTCGCGTCGTGCAGGAACGTCCCGGCGCTCGCCAGGGCCAGGATCCCGGCGATCGCGAAGGCGACCGCGGCGATCACGACGGTGCGGACGGCGAGCGTGACGAGGAAGCGCACCACCCACATGCGCCGACTATAGGACGCCGGCTCAGCGACGGAAAATCTCGAGGAAGACCTCTGCGGTCGGGCCCAGCGGCCGGCGGTGGAGGGCGAGGATCGTCCGGCTCGGTGGGCCGCCGTCGAGCGGCCGGATCTCGACGTCCGGGTTGACGGGATGGAGCGCGAGCTCCGGGAAGACGGCGACGCCGAGGTTCGCGGCGACGAACGCCTGCGCGGTCTGGCAGTCGGTGATGTAGTAGGCCGCCTTCGGCTCGAACCCCGCCTCCACGCAGGCGCGCAGGAGCCCGCGCGTGTAGGTGGCAGCCACCGGCCCCGATTGCGCCGGGACGATGAACGGCTCGTCCGCGAGTGCCGCGAGCGGCACGCGCCGCCGGCGGGCGAGCGGGTGGCCCTGCGGGAGCACGAGCACGAACGGGTCCTCGAGGATCGGCCGGCCGACCAGCGGCTCGCTCGACGCGTCGTTCGGATACGCCGGCACGATCGCGACGTCCAGCTCCCCGCCGCGCACGAGGCTCGCGAGCGTCGCGCTGCCCCCCTCTCGCACGTGCAGCTCCACGCCGGGATGGCGGCGCTCGAAGGCGGCGACGGCCGGCGCGAGGATCGTGGCACCCGCGCTCGAGAAGAAGCCGATTCGGAGGCGCCCCGCGCGAAGGCCGCGAATCTCCTCCAGGTCGGCCTGCGCGGCGGCGAGCTCGCCGAGGACCGCCTCCGTCCGGTCGACGAGCGCGCGGCCGGCGTCGGTGAGCCGCAACGGGCGGACGCTGCGGTCGACGAGCAGCGCCCCGGCCTCGCGCTCGAGCAGCGCCACCTGCTGCGACACGGCCGCCTGGGTGAAGTGGAGCGCCTCCGCGGCCGCCGAGAACGACCCGCGCACGCTGACCTCGCGCAGGGTGCGCAACCGGCGGAGATCCAACATAAGTTCAGATTAACAGACTGACAAGTAGATGTAGTTGCGCTGATAGTATGGCGCACGCATCCTGGGCGTGTGAGCACGAGCGTCGACGCCGCGATCGTCCGCCGGCCGGAGCCCGAGACGGACCGCACGCGCTGGTTCCTCCACAACCTCGCGGTGCTCCACGTGCTCGGCGCCGAGACCGAGGGGCGCCTCGGCGTCGTCGAGGTCTGGGGGGCGGCCGGCGACATGCCTCCGCTGCACGTGCACAGGGACGAGGACGAGGTCTTCTACCTGCTCGAAGGCCGCCTCGCCCTCTGGATCGGCGCGCGCTCCGCGACGCTCGAGCCGGGGCAGAGCGCGCTCGCGCCGCGCGGGGTCGCGCACACCTACCGCGTGGAGTCCGAGACGACCCGCTGGCTGGCGATCGTCGCTCCCTCGCGGTTCGACGGCTTCGTCGCCGAGCTGTCGGCGCCGGCGCAGGCGCTGACCCTGCCGCCGGCCGCCCAGCCCCTGCCTGATCCTGCCGAGCTCGCCGAGCGCGCCGCCCGCAGCGGGATCGAGATCCTCGCCCCGCCGGGCACGCTTCCGGGAGGAGCGCGGTGAGCCGGCTGCGAACCCTCGCGACCGCGGGCGCCGCAACCCTGCTCGCGGTCGCGGGCGCGAGCGCTGCCTACGCGGTCACCACCGCCGTCCCGCGCACGGGGCCGATCATCAACGGGTGCACGATCATGGCCGGCAATGCCTGCACGTCCAGCACGACGACCGCCGCGGACACGACGGCCCCCGAGACGACGACCGCCTGCGACTGCGGCACGCAGGTCTGCCTCTCGCCCTGCCCGACGACCGGGGAGGGGACGACGAGCGCAGCCACGACGACGACGACGATCCCCGTCGACACGGCGACCGTCGCCGCGACGACGACCGCCCCGACCACGACCGCGTCGGCCCCGCCGCCGACCACGACCACCCAGGCGCCGATGCCCGCACCCACGACGGCGTCGACGACCTCCGCCGCCACGACGACCACGACCGAGCCGACCGCGACCCAGACCGTCGCCAGCGCCGCAGCGGCGCCCCGGCTCAGCGCCTCGCCCGGGCTCGCCGTCCCCTTGCGGGCGCGGCGGCTGCCGAATGGTCGCGTTCGCGTCAGCGCGAGCATCACCGTCGACGAGCCGGCGTCGCTCGAGCTCCAGGTCCTGGCTTCCCCCGCCCGCGCGCCCGTCCCGATCCTCGCCGGCAGCCGGCTCGGCGCCACCGTCGCGACCGGCACCGTCACGCGACTCGTCGACGCCGCGCCCGCCGGCGTTCCCGTTGCGATCGCGCTCGTCCTCCCGGCCGCGAGGGCGCAGGCCGGCCGCCTCGAGCGCATCGTCGTCGTCGCCACCGACGACGGCGGCCGGCGCGCGACCATCGTCCTGCGGATCCGCGCCCGCTGACACTCTGCTCGCCCGGCGAGTGGCCGGCGTGCTCTAGAGTCGAGCGGTTCCCGATGGAATCCACGCGAGGAGGAGTGTCGTGACGGCAGTCGATGCCGCGGCCGGCGAACGTGTTGCCCCCGAGGTCGGCGAGAAGGGACTGAAGAAGGACGCGCTCGGCGTCGTCTCGAACGTCGTCATCGGCGTCGCCTCGACGGCGCCGGCCTACTCGATCGCCGCGACGCTGGGCTTCATCGTCGCCGTGAAGGGCGTCGGCTTCAACGGCCCCGGCGTGATGATCGCCGCGTTCGTGCCGATGCTGCTGGTGGCCTTCGCCTACCGGTACCTGAACCGCGCCGACCCCGACTGCGGCACGAGCTTCGCCTGGGGCACCCGGGCGCTCGGCCCGCACATCGGCTGGATCAACGGCTGGGCGATCTTCGTCACCGACGTGATCGTCATGGCCTCGCTCTCGATCATCGCCGCGCAGTACACGTACCTCCTCTTCGGCTGGCACCACGGCGCCGCCTCGGAGACCTGGCAGATCGTCGGCGCCGTCGTCTGGATCGCCCTCATGACCTGGATCTGCTGGCGCGGGATCGAGCTGTCCGCGCGCACGCAGCAGGTGCTGCTCTCCCTCGAGCTGCTCGTGCTGGTCGCGTTCTCGGTCGTCGCGATCGTCAAGGTGTACGCGGGCACGGCGCTGCCGGGCGCCCACCACGTCGCCGCCGGCTGGTTCAACCCGACCGGCTGGGGGATCGGCTGGGGGTCGCTGGCGGACGGCGTGCTGCTCGGCCTCTTCATCTACTGGGGCTGGGACACCGGCGTCGCGGTCAACGAGGAGTCGAGGGACTCGCGCGAGGGTCCCGGCGTCTCAGCGGTGATCTCGACGCTGCTGCTGCTCGCGATCTACGTCGTCGTCGCGGTCGCGGCGGAGGCCTTCGCGGGCACGAAGTTCCTCGGCGCCAACTCGAGCGACGTCCTGAGCGTGATGGGCAAGGACGTCTTCGGCAGCCCGTGGGACAAGCTGCTGATCCTCGCTGTCCTCAGCTCCGCGGCCGCGTCGACGCAGACGACGATCCTCCCCACGGCGCGGACGACGCTCTCGATGGCGCGCTGGAACGCGATCCCGGAGGTGTTCGGCCGCATCCACCCGCGCTACCTGACGCCGACGTACTCGACGCTCGGCATGGGCGCGCTCTCGGCCGTCTGGACGGCGTTCATCATCGCCGTCGACCCGGCGGGCAACGTGCTCGGCGACTCGATCACCGCGCTCGGCTTCGGAATCGCCTTCTACTACGGCTTCACCGGCCTCTTCAGCGTCGTCTACTACCGCCGGGAGCTGACGAAGAGCGCGCGCAACCTGGTCATGGCCGGCGTCGTCCCGCTGATCGGGTTCGGGCTGATGGCGGCCGTCTTCGCGAAGGCGTTCCACGACTACAGCCGCTCGGGGGTCAACTACTCGAACCCGGTGTTCGGCATCCAGCTGCCCATCTTCATCGGGGTCGGGGCGCTGATCCTCGGCGTGCCGGTGATGCTGCTCGCCTGGGCCAGGCACCCGGGCTTCTTCCGCCGCCGCCCGTACTTCGAGGTCGCTCCCGCAGGCGCGCTCGAGGGGCTGATCACGGTCGAGACGATTGCGCCCGAGGCCGACGCGACCACCGGAGCCGGGCGATAAGGATCCTGGTCGTCGGGACCGGCGGGGTCGGCGCGGCCTTCGCCTCGGTCGCGGGGCGGCGCGACTTCTTCGAGGCGATCACCCTCGCGGACCTCGACCCGGCACGGCCGCAGGCGATGCTCGACCGCCTCGACGACGACCGCTTCCTGGCGGCGAGGCTCGATGCGTCCGACCAGGCGGGGATCGCGGACCTGATCCGGGCGAGCGGGGCCGACACGGTGCTGAACGCCGCCGACCCGCTCTTCAACCCGCAGATCTTCGCGGCCGCCTTCGAGACGGGTTGCACCTACGTCGACCTGGCGATGACGCTCTCGCAACCGCATCCCGAGCGGCCGTACGAGCTGCCGAACGTCCTGCTCGGCGACGGTCAGCTGCCCGAGCACGAGCGCTGGGCCGAGCGGGGGCTGCTCGCACTCGTCGGGATGGGCGTCGAGCCCGGCCTGTCCGACGTGTTCGCCCGCTACGCGGCCGATCATCTCTTCGCCGAGGTCGACGAGGTGGCGGTGCGCGACGGCGCCGACCTCGTCGTCGAGGGCTACGACTTCGCGCCCACGTTCTCGATCTGGACGACGATCGAGGAGTGCCTCAACCCGCCGCTCGTCTGGGAGCGCGGGCGCGGCTTCTACACGACGGAGCCGTTCTCCGAGCCGGAGCTCTTCGAGTTCCCGGAGGGCATCGGCCCGATCGAGTGCGTCAACGTCGAGCACGAGGAAGTCGTGCTCGTCCCGCGCGCGATCGACTGTCGCCGCGTGACGTTCAAGTACGGGCTCGGCGACGAGTTCATCGACGTGCTGAAGACGCTCCGCAAGCTCGGCCTCGACTCGACGAGACCCGTCCGCGTCAAGGGCGTCGAGGTCAGCCCGCGCGACCTGGTCGCGGCGTGCCTCCCCGACCCGGCGACGCTCGGCGACCGCATGCGCGGCAAGACGTGCGCCGGGACCCTCGTCACGGGCACAGGCGCCGACGGCTCGCCCCGCGCGGCCTACCTCTACCACGTGGCCGACAACGAGCAGACGATGCGCGAATACGGCCACCAGGCGGTCGTGCTCCAGACCGCGCTCAACCCGGCGGTCGCGCTCGAGCTGATCGCCGCGGGCACGTGGAGCGGCGCCGGCGTCCTCGGGCCCGAGTCGTTCGACGCGGCGCCGTTCCTCGATCTGCTCGCCGACTACGGGCACCCCCACGGGGTCGTCGAGGGCGACCCCCGCGCGCGGGCATAGCGCGCCCGAAACGCCACCGGGGTTGCGGCTCGTTACTGAGCGGGCCGGCGTGAATCGCTGACGTCGGCGGCTCCCCGTGCGTTCTACGGTCACGGCATGGCGACGGTCGCCGGCTACGAGCGCCCTGCCACCGGCGCGGAGGCGCTCGCACTCCTCTCGCGGCCGGGCGCCGTCGCGCTCGGCGGCGGGACGAAGCTGAATGCGCGCCGAACCGCGGCGCCGGTGGTGGTCGTCGACCTGCAGGCGCTCGGGCTCGACCGCATCGAGCGCCTGGACGGCGACGCGTTCTCGCTCGGCGCGACCGCGACCCTGCAGCGGCTCGCCGACGACCCGGAGTTGCCGGAGGCGCTGCGCGAGGCGGCGCGCCGCGAGCAGCCGAGCACGCTTCGCGCCGCGGCGACCGTCGGCGGCTGCGTCGCGACGGCCGAGCCTGCGAGCGAGCTGCTCACCGTGCTGCTCGCCTGTGACGCGCGTGTGAGCCTCGCCGGGAGCAACGGGGCCGGGACGCCGTCGCTCGACGAGCTGCTCGGCGACCTCGACCTGCTCGCGGGTCGGTTCATCACGGGCGTGACGATCGAGGCCGGCGGAGCCTTCGCCGTCGCGCGCACCGCCCGCACGCGCGCCGACCGGCCGATCGTGGCAGCCGTCGCGCGCCGCGCCCCCGGCGGCGAGGTCCGTCTCGCTCTCGCGGGCGTCGCGCCGAGGCCGGTGCTCGTGGAGGTCGACGAGGTCGGCGAGGTCGACCCGCCCGGCGACTTCCGCGGCTCGAGCGAGTACCGCCGCGCCCTCGCTGCGACGCTCGCCGAACGCGTGCTCGAGGCGGTGTCGTGATCGAGATCCGGCTGACGCTGAACGGCGTCGACCGCCGGCTCGAGTGCGGGCCGGGCGAGTCGCTCCTCTCGGTGCTGCGGCGGGAGGGCCTCGCGAGCGTCCGCTTCGGCTCCGAGACGGGCGAGACCGGCGCGGCGGCCGTGCTCGTCGACGGCCGGCTGGTGTCGGCCGACGTCCTGCTCGCCGCGCAGGCCGACGGTCACGAGGTGACGACCGTCGAGAGCCTCAATCCGGGGACCGGAGAGCTGCACCCGATCCAGGCGGCGTTCGTCGAGACGGGCGGGCTCCAGGGCGGGTACTCGGCCGGTGCGCTGATCCTGGCGACGCACGCGCTGATCGCGCGCAACCCGGATCCCGGCGAGGCGGAGATCCGCGACGCGCTCTCCGGCATCCTCGACCGCGAGACCGGCTACGTGAAGGTCGTCGAGGCCGTGCGCCGCGCGGCTGCGCTGCTGCGCGGCGAACAGCCGGAGCCGTTCCGCCCCGTCGTCGTCGAGCGCCTCGCCGGCCGTGAGCTGCGCGAGGACGAGCCGCCGGTCGACGCGCCGGCCGCGGTCCCGCGGATCGTGCACGCGCCCGACGCGCCGGCGCGCGCGGTCGTCGGCACGCCTGCGCCCAAGGTCGACTCGGTGCGGCTCGCGAAGGGGAAACCGGCCTTCACCGACGACGTGACGCCGCCCGGGCTGCTCTACGCGAAGGTCCTGCGCAGCCCGCACGCGCACGCGCGCATCGTCGCGATCGACGACTCGCGCGCGAGAGCGCTGCCCGGCGTGCACGCCGTCCTCCACTTCGGGAACACGCCGCGGGTCAAGTACGCCTCGGGCGGCCAGACCTGGCCGAACCCGCACCCGTGGGACCAGGTGAGCTTCGACGACAAGGTGCGCCACGTCGGCGACCGCGTCGCGGCGGTCGCCGCCGAGACGGTCGAGCTCGCGGAGGAGGCCTGCCGCCTGATCGACGTCACCTACGAGGTGCTGCCGGCGGTCTTCGACCCGCTCGAGGCGATGGCCGACGGTGCGCCGGCGATCCACGACGAGGACGACTCGATCGGCATCCCCGACGCCGGGCGGAACATCGCGGCGCATGTCGAGGGACAGACGGTGCCGGACGTCGACGACGCGTTCGCCCGCTCCGACCGGGTCTTCGAGCAGACGTTCTCGGTGCAGCGCGTGCAGCACTGCGCGATCGAGCCGCACGTCACGGTCGGGTGGCTCGACGGCGACGAGCGTCTCGTCATCCGCACGTCGACGCAGGTCCCGTTCCATGTGCGCCGCATGCTCGCGCCGCTGCTCGGCCTCCCCGTCAAGCGGATCCGGGTGATCAAGCCGCGCGTCGGCGGCGGCTTCGGCGGCAAGCAGGAGATGCTGATCGAGGACGTCGTCGGCCACCTCGTGCTCGCGACGCGGCGCCCGGTGCGGCTGGAGCTGACGCGGGAAGAGGAGTTCGCGTCGGCGCGGAGCCGCCACCCGCAGCTGATCACCTTCCGCAGCGGCGTCGACGAGGACGGGCGGCTGCTCGTGCAGGACCTGCGCGTGGTCGCGAACACCGGCGCGTACGGCGTCCACGGGTTCACGGTGCAGTCGACGACCGGGCTGCGCGGCCTCTCGTCCTACAACGCCCCGACGAAGCGGTACCGGTGCGACGTCGTCTACACCAACGACCTCGTCTCGGGCGCGATGCGCGGGTACGGCGCACCGCAGGCGCTCTTCGCGCTCGAGTGCCACATGGAGGACATGGCGCGCGCGCTCGACCTCGACCCGATCGAGTTCCGCCGCCGCAACTGGGTCGAGCTCGGCGACCGGCTCGACATCGCGCCTCGCCTCGGCGAGCGCGGCGGCATCGAGATCGTGGTCGCGGACGACGTGCCGCCGGTGACCAGCTGCGGCACCGAGGAGTGCGTCGCGCAGGCGCTGCGTGCGATCGGCTGGCACCGGCGCGACGACCCCGGCTGGCGGCGGCCGCCCGACCGGCCGAGCATCCGCCGCGGGATCGGCTTCGCGCTCTGCATGCAGGGCTCCGGCATCCCGTTCGTCGACATGGGATCCGCGTCGATCAAGATCAACGACGACGGCTCCTTCAACCTGCTCGTCGGAGCCGTCGACATCGGCACGGGCGCCGACACCGCGCAGGCGCAGATCGCCGCGGAGGTGCTCGGCGTCGGCGTCGACGACATCGTCGTCACCTCCGCCGACACCGACGTGACGCCGTTCGACGTCGGCGCCTACGCGTCGGGCACGACCTACATCGCGGGCATGGCGGCGCTGAAGGCGGCCGAGGTCGTCCGCGACCGGATCGCTGTGCGCGCCGCGCGGCTGCTCGGCCTCGACGACGCGTCGGCGCTCGAGCTGCGCGCCCGGCGCGTCTGGGCCCCCGACGGGCGGTCGGTGTCGCTCGAGGAGGTCGCGCTCGACTCGCTGCACACGAACGACCAGGAGCAGATCATGGGCGTCGCGTCGCACCTGGCGGTCAAGTCGCCGTCGCCGTTCGCCGCCCAGGTCGCCGAGGTGGAGGTCGACGTCGAGACCGGCGAGGTCTCCGTCAACAAGCTCGTGACCGCGGTCGACTGCGGCGTCGCGATCAACCCGACGACCGCGAGCAGCCAGGTCGAGGGCGCGATGATCATGGCGCTCGGTTACGCGCTCTGCGAGGAGCTCGTGCTCGACGATGAGGGCCGCCCCGTGAACGGCCGCCTCGGCCCGTACTGGATCTACCGGGCCGACGACACGCCGCCGACCGAGGTGTTCCTGGTGGAGACGGTCGAGCCGTCGGGGCCGTTCGGCGCGAAGGCGGTCGGCGAGGTGCCGACCGACGGCGTCGCCCCGGCCGTCCGCAACGCCGTCCTCGACGCGACGGGCGTCGCGATCGACACGCTCCCGCTCACCCCGGAGCGGGTCTGGCGCGCGCTGCACGCGCGCGTTGCCGTGGCCTAGCGGACGATCCGGTCGGCGGCGGGCTCGAGCGCGGGCACGCCCGTCAGCGGCTCTCCCCCGCTCGCCCGGTCGCGAGGACGTAGCGGCTGGTGACCCGGAACGCGGCCGGGTCCTCGTTCCCGGCCGCGAGCGCCGCGCGCGCTTCGTCGCGGACCGTCGAGGCGACGTCCGGGTGCTGCTCGAGGATCGCGCGGCCGGCGACGGCGAGCGGGTGGTTGGCCCATTCGCGGTCGAGGTAGTCGTCGGGCGAGGCGGCCGTGAACGCGAGCTCGTGCTCCTCGACGGCGAAGGAGAGGCCGTGCGGTGCGAAGAGGGCGTCGAGGGCGTCGGCCTCGTGCCACGCGAACGGCGGCGGCCCGGGCGGGCGGCCCGTGACTCGCAGCAGCGCCTCCTGCGCGATGCGGTTCGCCTGCGAGATCGCGCCGCCGGGAAGCCAGGCCGTCAGCAGCAGCCGCCCGCCGGGTGCGAGGACGCGCGCGAGCTCTGCGGCCGCCCCTCGCGGGTCGGCGACGAAGATGACCGCGAAGACCGAGACCACGACGTCGGCGGTCGCGTCCGCCACGGGGAGCCGCGCCGCCTCGCCCTCGAGAAACGTCGCGTCGACCCGTTGCTCCGCCGCCCGTGCGCGCGCGACCTCCAGCAACCGCGTGGCCGGATCGACGCCGAGCACGTGCGCCCCGCGCGCCGCGGCCAGCAGGGCCGCGTTGCCCGTGCCGCAGCCGACGTCGACGACCTGCCGGCCGGCGAGCGGCTCCGCCCGCTCGACGGTCAGCTGCGCGACCGGCAGCAGCTGCGCCGCCGTGTGCTCGTACCGGCCCGCGCTCCAGTCGAAGCCGGGCGCGGTCACGTGGCCGGCGTGAGCACGTTCGGGCCGTGCGTGTCCTCGAAGCGGTCGAGCACGCCGGAGGCGACGAGCCGCTCGCGCGCCTCGTTCGCGTCCTCGACGCTCGCGAACTCCAGGTAGATGAAGACCTCGTTCGGGTCGTCGACCGACCGCAGGACGCGCTGCACCTGGGCCTTCTCCCGTGCGCGAGGCCGGTCCTCGTCGAACGCCGGGCGCCAGCGGTCGTAGTCGCGCGTCTGGATCCGGGTGATGATCGAAGCGCTCATCGTGCCACTCCCCTTTTCGATACATGCAGTGTGTAATGATTTCAGGCTACGATACGCGAATGGTTCCCGCTGTCAAGGGCGGTCGCGCCTACGACTCGCCCCGGCGCAGGCAGCAGGCGGAGGCGACCCGGAGCGACATCCTGGCGGCGGCGAAGCGGCTCTTCGAGCAGCGGGGCTACGCGGCGACCACGATGGCCGCGATCGCGAACGAGGCCGGCGTCGCCCTCAAGACCGTCTACCTCGCCTTCGAGACCAAGAGCGGCCTCCTGCGCGCGCTCTGGCACCTGCTCCTCCGCGGCGACGAGGGCGAGGCCCCGGTCGCCGAGCGCGCGTGGTACCGGCAGATGATCGAGGAGCGCGACCCGGAGCGCCAGCTGCGGCTGAACGCACGCAACTCGCGCGTGGCGAAGGAGCGCATCGGCGGCATCCTCGAGGCGATCCGCACCGCCGCGGCCGGCGACGGCGAGGCGGCGGAGCTCTGGGAGCGGATCGAGTCCGAGTACCACGCCAACCAGCGCGCGGTCGTCGAGAGCCTGCGCCGGAAGGGTGCGCTCAGGCCGGAGCTCGACCTCGATCGCGCGGCCGACATCCTCTGGACGGTCAACCACCCGGGCCAGTGGCAGCTGCTCGTCGGAACGCGCGGCTGGTCACCCGACGAGTACGAGCAGTGGTGCGCCGACCTCGCGTGCGCGCAACTGCTCTCCGGCTGATCGTCGCTCAGCCGACGCCGACGACGAAGACGGCGACCGCGACGTACTGACACGCGAGCGCGACGATCGTCAGCGCGTGGAAGAGCTCGTGGTAGCCGAACACGCGCGGGAACGGGTCCGGGCGTCGGCGCGCGTAGACGATCGCGCCGGCGGTGTAGGCGAGTCCTCCGGCGGCGAGCAGGAGAACCGGCGCGAGCCCCTCGTTGCGCGCGAGCTCCGGCAGCGCGACGACGCCGACCCAGCCGAGGGCGACGCCGATCACGGCGACGAGCCACTTCGGCGAGTGGACCCAGCACAGCTTCGCAAAGACGGCGGCCGCGGCTCCGCTCCAGACGACCGCGAGCACACTCGTGCGCCAGGCGCCGTGCAGGCCGATCAGCGCCACAGGCGTGTAGGTGCCCGCGATCAGCAGGAAGATGCCGGCGTGGTCGGCGCGCCGCATCCACAGCCGCACGCCGGGAGTCCAGGTGACCAGGTGGTAGAGCGCGCTCGTCCCGAGCATGACGCTGGCCGAGCCGGCGAAGACGCCCGCCGCGACACCGTGACGCCCCGGCGCGGCGGCGACCACGAAGAGGACGCCGACGACGCAGGAGACGGCGAAGGCGACCGCGTGCAGCATCCCGCGCAGCCTCGGCCGCTGCGCCGGGACCGCGTTCGCGGCCGCCGCGTTGCTCATTGACCGCCCGCGAAGGCGGCGGCGTGACCGAGGCGGGCAGCGAGCCTGCCGACGTCGTGCCGCTGCTCCGGCAGGACGAACGTGACGCCGGTGCCGCTTCGGCCCGCGCGGCCGGTGCGGCCGACGCGGTGGACGTAGTCCTCGTCGCGCCCGGGCGGGTCGAAGTTGATCACCTGCGTGATCGCGTCGACGTCGAGGCCGCGCGCGGCGACGTCCGTGGCGACGAGGGTGGACACCTTCCCCGCCTCGAACCGCGCGAGCGAGCGCTCGCGGGCGTTCTGCGACATGTTCCCGTGCATGACGACCGCGGCGACGTCGTGGTCGCGCGCGAGCCTGCGCGCGAGCCGGTCGGCGCCGTGCTTGGTGCGCACGAAGACGAGCGACAGTCCCCTCGTCTCGCCGATCACCTCGGCGAGGCGGCCGACCTTCGTGTCCGGGGTGACCGGCACGAACCGGTGCTCGACCTCGCCGGGCAGGTCGTCGGCGTGGCGCTCGAGGCGGACGCGCACCGCGTTCGCGGTGTAGCGCCGGGCGAGCTCCATCACGGCGCCCTCGAGCGTCGCGGAGAAGAGCAGCGTCTGGCGGTTGGCCGGGACGTCGCGCAGCACGCGGTCGACCTGCGGCCGGAACCCCATGTCGAGCATCCGGTCCGCCTCGTCGAGGACGAGCACGCGGACGTCGCGCAGAGACACCAGGCGGCGCTCGATCAGATCGTGGAGGCGGCCCGGGGTCGCGACGAGGACATGCGCGCCGCGGGCCCGCTTCGCCTGGCCGCCGACCGAAGTGCCGCCGTAGACCGCGGCGATCCGCAGCGAGCAGGCGGCGGCGAGCGGCTCGAGCTCCTCGACGACCTGCGAGGCGAGCTCGCGGGTCGGGACGAGCACGAGCGCGGCCGGGCCGCGCTGCGCACCGGCGATCCGCTCGACGAGCGGGATGCCGAAGGCGAGTGTCTTGCCGGAGCCCGTGGGCGACGCCGCGAGGACGTCGACGCCGGCGAGGGCGTCCGGCAAGACGAGTTGCTGCACCGCGAACGGTGCGGTGATGCTGCGGCGCTCGAGCGCGCGCACGACACGCGCGCTCACGCCGAGCTCGGAGAACGACTGCTGCATGGGTTCACTCCTTGTCCTGCCAGGGTCGAGATAGGGAGACTCGAAACGCCTGGGAAGGAGGAACGAGAAGCCGATCTCACGGTGCCGAACGGCGACCGTGCGGGCCACGGTAGCAGGCGGCAGGCGATCCCTCTCGACTACCGCTTGTCCCGCTTCGCCTGACGCTTCTCCTTCAGCGTCTTCTGGGGCTTCTTCTTCTCCATGCCCTTCTTCGTGTTCTTGTCCTTGCTCGCCATGCGACTCCTTTCGCTGGGTCACCCGCTCGCGCGGCGCGCTTCCGTCTCGAGCATGGTCAGGCAGCCGGGGCACACGGTGCCGTCGTCCAGCGCTTCCCAGCCGACGTAGTCGACGTCGTCGCGCGGCGCGCGCCGGCAGCGCGAGCACCTGACCTGGTTCGAGAGATTCGAGCTTCCCGGATCCACGCGCCCTCCTCCAGTCCCTCCGAGCGCGCTGCCCGCGCCCGCCACGTCGAGACCGCTCCCCGCCGCTGACGATCGCAGGGCGACGGACGGCGAGAGGAGCAAGCGTACCGCGCGGAGCGGTCGAGCTTCAGCCCGCGACGGCATCGGGGGAAACAAGGTGGCGAGCAAGCCAGTCCGGTCGGCGACCAGAGCACCCTGGTTGCGCGGGCGGCCTGACGCGCACAAGCGTCTCAGTCGGCCCGCCGGTACCTGAGATGGGTGACCCCAGGCGCGCCGACCGCTTCGACCTGCTCGAGGCTCGGCGGGGGCTCGCCGAGGTTGTCGAAGAGTCGCGCGCCGCCGCCCAGGAGGATCGGCACCAGCGAGATCACGAGCTCGTCGAGCAGGCCCGCAGCCAGGTACTGCTGCGCCAGCGAGGCGCCGCCGCCGAGCGAGACATCCTTGTCGCCGGCCGCCGTTCGCGCTTGCTCGAGCGCCGACTCGATCCCGTCGGTGACGAACTGGAACGTCGTCCCGCCGTCCAGCTCGAGCGGTTCGCGGGAATGGTGGGTGAGGACGAAGACGGGATGGTGATACGGCGGATCCTCGCCCCACCAGCCCTGCCACGGCTCCTCGCCCCACGGCCCGGGTCCGCCGCCGAACATGTTCCGGCCCATGATCGTCGCGCCGGCGCCGGCGAGGATGTCCTCGGCGAACGGTGTGCTCGCGTTGACCTCGCCGCCCTCGGCGCCGTGGCTCTCGCGGAACGCTCTCAGCGGCACCAGCCAGCCGTGGAGCCGCTCACCGCCGATCCCGAGCGGATGATCGCGGCTCTGGTTGGGACCGGCGACGTAGCCGTCCAGCGACATGGTGATGTTCAGCTTGAGCTTGCTCATCGGCATCCTCCGATCTCGTCGGTGCTGAGCGTTCGTCACTCCAGGTCGAAGGCAGGCTGGGCCTCGGGTGCGCGCTCGCGCGCCGGTGCCGCCTGCGCATCGCGCAAGCCGGCCCCGCCGAGCGTCGCCGCAAGCAGCGCGCAGATCGCACCGCCGACGAACGCGTAGTGGTAGCCGCTCGTCAGCCCGGCGATCGTGCCGCCGAGCTGCGCCGCGCGCGACGAGGAGATGCTCGCGAGCACGGCGAGCCCGAGCGCACCACCCATCATGAACGACGTGTTCACGAGCCCGGAGGCGAGGCCGGCCTCCTGCGGCTCGACGTCGCCCATCGCGGCCAGCAAAACCGGGTTGAAGGCGATCCCGGCCCCGAACCCGAGCAGGATCATGCTCGGCAGCACGTCCGGCAGGAACCGGCCGTGCACAGGTGCCCGCGCGAGCAGCGCGAGACCGACGCCGGCCGTCAGCAACCCGACGACCAGCGGTCTGCGGTATCCGTAGTTTGTGACGACCTTGGCGGAGATGCCGATCGAGAGCGCGCCCATGATCACGTTGCCCGGCAGGAACGCGAGGCCGACCTCGAGCGGCGAATAGCCGAGCACGAGCTGCAGGTAGAGGGCGGTCATGAAGAACCACGCGAACATCGCCGCCGCCCACAGCACGCCCGCGGTGTTCGCGACGGCCAGGTTCCGGTGCGTGAACAGCCGCAGCGGCATCAGCGGCTCGCTGTTGCGCCTCTCCCAGGCGATGAAGGCGGCCAGGAGCAGGACCGCGCCGCCGATCAGGCCGATCGTCCCCGCGGAAGCCCAGCCGCCGGGGTGGTTGTTGATCGCATAGACCGCGAGCATCAACGACGCCGTCACCGAGACGGCGCCGAGGACGTCGAGCCTCCGGCTCGTCGCCCAACCCGGCATCGGGGCGAGCAGCCGTAGGGAGAGAACGAAGACGAGCGCGCCGATCGGCACGTTGACGAGGAAGATCCAGTGCCAGCTGATCGCGTCGGTGATCGTGCCGCCGAGCAGCACGCCGAGGCTGCCCCCGCCGGAGGCGACGAAGCCCATGACACCCATCGCCTTGGCCCGGTCGGCGGGCTCGGTGAAGATGGTCATCACCAGGCCGAACGAGACCGCGGAGGTGATCGCACCGCCGACCCCCTGCACGAGGCGCGCCGCCACCAGCTCTCCCTGCGTCGTCGAGAGGCCGCAGGCGAGCGAGGAGAGCGTGAACGCCGTGAGCCCGATCAGGAACATGCGCCGGTGCCCGAAGAGATCGCCGAGCCGCCCGCCGAGCAGGAGACAGCCGCCGTAGGTCAGCAGGTAGCCGTTGACGACCCAGGCGAGCGACGACTGCGAGAAGCCGAGGTCCCGCTTGACCGAGGGGAGCGCGACCCCGACGATCGACACGTCGAGGACGATCATCAGCGTCCCCAGGCAGAGCACGTACAACGCGATCCAGCGGCTTCTGTCGGTCATCGTCATCGTTCTCCTCTCCCCTCTCCGTCGAGTCACGTGCAGGTACGACGGGAGCGGAGCGACGAATTCATCGGTTCGGCAGCGCATCCCCGTGGACGAGCGCTCTAACGCTGGAAGTCGCGGGATGTTCCCACGGACCAATCAGCTCGCTCGTTCAGAGACCAGTCGCGAGCGACGCCTGGTCAGCGCTTGAACGGCCCGTATCCGGGAGCCTTCGACGCAGCACTCACCCCCGCGGCAATCGCCGCGTCAGACCGCCTGACACCGAGCGCAGGAGTGCCCCAGGCGACCCTCCTCGCGCGCGCTCGCTGGCTCTACTGAGCGGCGGCCAGGGTGATCAACCGCAACCCATCGGGAACCGGGCTCGCGATCAGCTCGCCGCGCTCGGCGAGCTCCTGCAGGAACACGAGCTTGTCCTCCCGCTCGAGGAACGTGCGTGCGTGCTCCAGCGTCGTGAAGAGACCGATCGAACAGGGTGGATACCGCCGGTCGACCCAGCTCACGACTTCCTCGGCGATGCCTGCCGCGCCGTCCCTGGCTGCCAGCTGCGAAGGGTCGACGGTCGTCACGACGTTGATCCGCAGGTCGGCATCGAAGCCGAGAACGAGCGTCGCCCACAGCTCACCGCCGTCGAAGATCCCGAAGACCACGGTCGAGCCGGGCGGGACGAACGTCTTCACCGCGTCCGTGATCTGCTCACGCGTCGCCCCGATCCGCCACTGGAGCCCGAGCACGTTCCGGGCCGGCCCGGGATAGGTCACGATCCCTTCGGGATACGCGTCGAGCAAGGCATACGTCCGGTGGACGAACTCGTCGAGGTCCTCGTCGGGCTTCCAGGTCGCCTGGAAGCGGCCGAAGTACTCGTCGAAGGCCGACCGCTCGAACACGGCGACGAAGTCGACCTTGCCGGCGTTGTCGTCGTAGACCTTCTCGGCCGTCGCGTGAGGATCGTCCACGTGACCGACGCTCTTGACGATCGGCTCGCGATGCGAGTGGACGAACTTCAGTATCTCCCCGCGGTCGTGGATGATGACGATGCGCCGGCGTTCCTTGGCGGAGTCGAGCAGCAGCGTCTGAAGATTCCGCCAATGGTTGACGTCGATGTCGAGCATCAGTGGGTTCTCGTGAAGCATGGCGTCCCTCTCCTCCGGCGCTAGCGTCGGCACTCGTAGATGCGGATGGTGTACGGGGGAAGCTCTTCCTCGAGCGTCCCCTGCATCGCGACCTCGCGGTCGTCCCACAGCTCGCGGACGAACGTGACGGCGGGAGACAGGGAGACCGCCGCCGAGATCGCGTCGGCCGTCGGGTTCGCGACGTAGACGACAACGCGCCCCGTCGCGCCGTCGGCCGGGGCGTGCACGGCGACGTCGAGCCTCGGGTCGTTGCGCTCGAAGCGGAGCAGGTCGAGGCCATGGAGCGCGGCGGCCGAGAAGTCCGTCACGTGCACGATGCGCCCGCGCCCGACGGCTGCGAGCGTGGCGCCGTCCTCGTGCGCATCGCCGGCGCCAGCACCGACCGCGTCGCGCAGGATCTCGCACGCCTGCATCCGGTCGTCGAGGCGCGGCAGCCGGGGCCCGAGGACGACCGTCCCGCCTGCGCTCGCGAAGTCGACGAGCTTCCGCTGCAGGGCCTCGCTCATGAACTCGTACGAGCTCACGACGACCGCCTTGAATCGCCGCCAACGATCGGCGGAGAGCCCGGTGTCGGAGAGGAGGAACGCATAGCCGGACTCGCTGAGCCCGTCGAACGCCGTTGCGAACCAGTCGGCCTTCGCCGTCTGGATCGGCTGCTCGAAGCCGAGGTCGTGTTCCGCGACCGTCATGAAGGTCGGGTACTCCGAGAAGCCGCTCGGCGTCTCCAGGAAGTCGCCGGGGAAGCTCACGAGGACTGCGGCCGCCTCGAGGCGGTCGTAGTCGCGGTTCGCGAGCAGCAAGACGTCCGCCTGCCGGCGCAGGTCGACGAAGCCGGCGCCGTGCGCGACCTCGTTCACGCGGCCGAACATCGCCGCGTGGTCCTCGCGGACGCGCCCGTCGCTGCGAATCGGCGAGTCCAGCCAGCGATCGCGCTCGACGAGCATGTAGCGGCTGAAGCCCTTCACCCCCTGCATGAGCGCGGCCTTCGTGACGAACTCCTCGTCGCCGAGGTCGCCCGGGTGCAGGTACCAGGGCCAGACGCCGGCGATGAACTCGGGGATGTACGGGAAGCGGCTCGTCCCGACGACGTAGGAGAGCACGGTCTTGACGTGGTGGTAGAGCTCCCTGCGCGAGTACACGTCGAAGCCGACGAAGTCGAGCCGCTCCTCGAGGCCGGACATGTCGAACGGCGTCGTGAAGCCCGACGCCGCCCCGCCCGGGCCGAGCGGATGCGGGTAGTTGTGGAAGAGCGCGATCCCGTCGAGCCCGCGCTCCCGCATCATGTCGCCGAGGCGGCCCATCGCGTCGACGAGGTACCGCTCCCGGTAGGCGATCCAGTCCGTGTACCAGGGGATGTCGCCGAACGCGGACGCGTCGAACCGCCGCGGCGGCTCGACGTCGGCGAACGACCCGTGCGACGTCCCGTAGGCCTCGTTGAGGGTGGCGATGTCGCCGTTGCGCTCGGCGAGGAATGCCCGGTACCGCTCGATCGACGCGGGGCTGTAGTCCGCCGCGTAGGCGTTGACGTGGAAGAAGTACGCCATCTCGTTGTCGACCTGCGCGGCGACGATCCCGCCGTTCGGGTACGCGTGCTTCGCAAGGATCGGACAGATCGCGTCGTACCAGAGCGCGGTCTCGTCGTAGAACTTGTCGGCGGCGTAGCTCACCGCCGGGATCGGGCGCGGAACCTGCGTCAGCACGGCGGGCGTCCCCTGAGCGTTGAGCGCCTGCAACTCGGGGTCGGCGAGGATCCGCAGCGGATACCCGAACCAGGTCAGCTCCGAGTTGATCTGGGGGCCGGGCCTCACGATGATGTCGAACCCCTTCTCTTCGATCAGCGTGAGAAACGCATCGATGTCCTTGTTGCCGTCGAAGTCGAAGTCGCCGCGGGCCCGCTCGTGCACCTCCCAGGGGATGTAGATCGAGATCATCGTGAAGCCCATCCGCTTGACCTCGTCGAGGATGGGGCTCCAGCGCTCCCGTTCGAGTCGCCAGTAGTGGACGGCGCCGCCGTACAGCGCGTGGGTCTCGTCGTTGACCGAGAAGCGCTGATCGGCCGCAACCACGGCCCGAACCGCGGCTTCGCTCGTTCCCGTGCTCATCGTGCTCATCTCTCTTCCTGTGTGGTCTCCGGTGGACGCAAGCTCAGGTCGCCGCCTGCACGAGCTCGTCCGGCGGCGGCGTGTGGTAGACGGACTCCCAGGCCTCCAGGAGGCTGACCCGCGAGACCGGCAGCGCCGGGAGTGCCACGTACTCGGGCGCGCGCTTGCCGAGCAGCCCGTAGGCCGCGAGCTCCGCCTCGCTGACTCCCTGGTCGAAGGGCCGCTGCGCGGCGAGCCCGAACACCAGCCCGCCGCGCGCGAGCTCGAGTGCGACGTTCAGGCCGAGGTCGACCGTGGTGATCACGAGATCCCGCCGGTCGAGCCTCCGTGCTGCCGCCATGACGCCCTCGGCCGGCACGTCCCACACCGCCCAGATGCCGGACAGACTCCTCTCCTGCTGCAGCATGGCGCTCGCCGCCTGCTCGGCGTCCGCTGCAAAGTTCGGCCCCGCAATCCCTTCCTGCGCGACGATCTCGATCCCCGGGTACTGCTCCGCGATCGTCGTGCAGAACGCCTCGTACCGCTGCCGTGTGACGAAGAAGTCGGCGTCGTGGAACACCGTTCCCACCGCCCCGTGTCCTCCGAGGGCCTCCGCCATGAGGTGCGCGGAGACCGTGCCGTTGCCGTAGTTGTCGGCCGACACGAGGCTCACGTAGTGCTCGCCGGCGCGGAAGCCGCGCGGCACGTTGTCCATGAAGACGAGCTTCACGCCTGCGTCGATCAGCAGCTGGTACGCAGGCGCGGTCGCGACCGGGTCGGTCGGAATGGATACGACCACGTCGGGACCCGCGCGGAGCACCTCGCCGATGTCGTCGACCTGCTTGCTCGGGTCGAAGCCGGCATCGGTCACGGCGATCACCTCGATCCCGAGCTCTGCGAACTGGCTGCGCAGCCCGGCGACTTGCGCCTGCGACCAGTTGTTGCCGCCGTAGTGCATGACGATGGCGGCGGTCGCATGCATCGCGCGGACGCGCCGGAGCTCGTCGTCGGTGAGGCCGAAGCCGCTCGGCGGCGTCGGGAGCTCGCCGTCGGGCCCGGTGCCGAGCACCTTGTTCTCGCTGAGCGCGAGCAGCAGGAGCGCGAACGCCCTGCGCGTGCCCGGGGGCCGGATCGGCGCCGCCACCGCCTACTTCCTTCTTCCGAGCGCGACGGCGAAGACGATGACCACCCCGCGGATGACCTCCTGCTGGTCCGAGCCGAGACCGGCGAGCAGGAGAGCGTTGTTGATCATCCCGATCATGATCGAGCCGAAGAACGCCCCGATCACCGAGCCGTTGCCGCCGAAGAGGCTCGTGCCTCCGAGGATCACGGCAGCGATCACCGACAACTCGTCGCCGATCCCCCAGTCGAAGCGGCCCGACGCCAGGCGGCCGGCGTAGAGCATCCCGGCGAACGCCGAGACAATGCTCGAGACGAGGAGCACCGTGAACTTGATCCGGGCGGTGTTGATGCCGCTGTAGTCGGCCGCGATGCGGTTGCCGCCGGTCGCGAGCGTCTGCCGTCCGAAGGTCGTCTTGCGCAGGACGAAGGCGCCGACCACGACGAAGATCGCCGTCCAGAACACGAGCGACGGCACGGGCCCGAAGTCGCCGCCGCCGAAGACGTTGTTGTAGCCGTTGCTGAGGATCGGCACGGCGGCCTCGGCCGTGATCCACATCGCGACGCCCTGGGCGATGCCGAGCATCCCGAGCGTGACCAGGAACGAGGGGATCCGGAGCAGCGTGACGAGGGATCCGTTGATCGTGCCGACGAGGACGCCGATGCCGAGCCCGCAGAGGATCCCGGGCGCGACGCCCCAGTGCTCGATCCCGAGAGCCGTGATGCACGACGAGAGGCCGGCGAGCGAGCCGACCGAGAGGTCGATCTCGGCGGCGCCGATCACGAACGTCATCGCCACCGCCATGACGGAGATCGTCGCGGTCTGCCGGATGATGTTGAGGAGGTTGTTGCTGTTCAGGAAGCCGTCGCTGTGGAGCGTCACGGCGAAGAAGACGAAGATCCCCGAGAAGACCACGTAGATGACGTACTGGCGCCAGTCGAAGCGGCCGAACAGGCGGGCAGCCAGCGTCCCGAGCGTGCCGACGCTCGTCGCGGCCACGGGCGGCTCGGCGGGACGGTCAGTCATCGTCACGCCGCCTGAACCAGCGCATGGAGCTCTTCCTCACCCGCGATGTCTTTTCGGTCGTATGCACCTGCGACAACACCCTCCTTGATGACCAGCACGCGGTCGACCGAGGCGAGCAGCTCGACGAACTCCGAGGAGATGACGATCACCGCCTTGCCGCCGTCTGCGAGGCGGCGGATGATCTCGATGATCTCGGCCTTCGTGCCGACGTCGATCCCGGCTGTCGGCTCGTCCATCACGAGGATGTCCGGGTTGCGGCCGAGCCACTTCGCGATCACGACCTTCTGCTGATTCCCGCCGGAAAGGAGCCTGGCCGGCCGGGGCAATGCCCAGCTCGTGATCTTCAGGCTCTCACCGAGCTGCTTCGCGAGCGCTTCCTCCCTGCGTCGGCGCATGACGCCGTGCTCGCTGAGGGCCTGGAGAAGGGTGAGCGTCAGGTTCGACTTGACGGAGTGGTCGAGGATGAGCCCCTGCACGCGACGGTCCTCGGGGATGAGGGCGATTCCTGCTTCGATCGCCGCTTCCGGCGAGCGAACCTTCACGGGTCGGCCGCGCACGAGCACGGCGCCGGAGTCGATGCTCTGGATGCCGAACAACGCATGCGCCAGCTCGGTCCGTCCGCTTCCCATGAGACCCGCGAGACCGACGATCTCGCCGGACTTGACCTCGAAGCTCACGCCGCGGACACGCGGCCCGGCGACGAGGTCGCGAACCTCGAGCAACGGCGGAGCATCCTCGGGAATCGCGCGCGGCCGCCAGCGCATCGTCTCCTCGACCTTGCGTCCGACGATGAGCTCGATCGCGCCCGCGGTGGTCAGACCCTGCGCAGCCTGTGTGGCCACGACGCGACCGTCGCGAAGCACGGTCACACGGTCGGCGATCCGCAGCACCTCCTGGAGGCGATGCGAGATGTAGACGATGCCGATGCCCCGCTCCTTCAGTCGTGCGATCAGCGCGAACAGCGCCTCGGCCTCGCTGCGCGCGAGCGATGCGGTCGGCTCGTCCATCACCAGCACGCGTGCGCTCTGCGCAAGCGCCTTCGCGATCTCGGTCAGCTGCCAGTACGCCGTGGAAAGCGAATCCATGCGCACGCGCGGATCGATGTCGACGCCGATCTCCCCGAAGAGCCGGCGCGCCTGCCGCTCGGCCTCCCGGTCCGCGAGCGTTCCGAGCTTCCCGCGGGGCTCGCGCGTCAGGTAGACGTTCTGCGCGACGCTGAGCGTCGGGATGAGGCTGAATTCCTGGAAGATCATCGCGACCTGCGGGTGCCTTCCCCGGAGCCGCACCGCCTCGCCGCCGATGCGGATCTCGCCCGCATCGGGCGTGTAGACCCCGACGCCCTGCAGGATCTTCATCAGGGTCGACTTGCCCGCGCCGTTCCCGCCGAGGAGCGCATGCACCTCGCCGGGGAAGAGCTCGAAGTCGACGTCCTCGAGGACGGAGACGCCCCCGAACGCCTTTGAGATCCGGCGCATCTCGACGATTGGTGTCTGGGTGGTGGTCACGGTTCGAGGGCCCCGGGCGGCCGTGCTCTCAGACGGCCGCCCGGGTGGAGGGAGGCGTCAGGGCTTGAACGCCTTCTTCAACTGCGCAGGCGGCGGGACGTGGTAGACGGTCGTCCAGGCCTGCAGGACGTTCGCATGGGTCACGCCGAGCGCCGGCAGCGCCACGTACGGGGGCGCCGTCTTGCCGAGCAGCCCGTACGCCGCGAGCTTCGCCTCGGTCACGCCCTGGTCGAACGGGCGCTGTGCGCCGATGCAGCAGATGTTCTGCTTCGCTGCGAGCGGCACCGCGTCGTCGAGCCCCAGGTCCTCTGTCGCCACGACGAGGTTCGAGCGGCCCGCTGCCTTCGCCGCCGAGAGGACCCCGGTGGCCGGGACGTCCCAGACGGCCCACATGGCGGTCACGTTCGGGTACTTCGTCAGGATGGCGCTCGCGGCGGTCTCGGCCTGCGCCGAGAAGTTGGGGCCCGGAATGCCCTTCTCCGCCACGATCTTGATGCCCGGGTACTTCTTGATCGTGTTCTTGAAGCCCAGGTAGCGCTCGTGCGTGACGAAGAAGTCCGCCTGGTGGTAGATGAGCCCTACCGTGCCCTTGCCCTGCAACGTCTTCGCCAGCAGCTGCGCGGCGACGACGCCGTTGCCGTAGTTGTCGGCGGAGACGTCGCTGATGTAGTCCTTGCCCGCCGTCATCCCGTTCGGGACGTTGTCCATGAAGACGAGCTTGATCCCGGCTGCCGCAGCCTGCTTGAACGCATTGGCCGTGGCGACCGGGTCGACGGGGATGGAGACGATGATGCTCGGCTTCTTCTGCATCAGCGTCTCGATGTCGGACACCTGCGTCGCCGCGACGAAGTTCGCGTCGGTCACGGCGAGCACCTTGATGCCGAGCACGCCGAACTCGTGCTTGAGGCCCGCGACCTGTGCCGTCGACCAGTCGTTGCCTCCGTAGTGGAGGGCGATCGCGGCTGTCGCATGCATGCCCTTGACCTTGGCGAGCTCCGAGGGGGACAGGGTGACGCTGCTCGCCGAGGCGGCCTTCTCGCCGTGCGGGCCGGTGGACAGCACCGGCGGGGGCGGCCCGGCGGACGCCGCGGCGGCGGTGATCGCCGCGACCGCGACCACGAGCGCCGGCCCGGTGCGGCCGAAGCGCAAACGGCTCCAACTCATGTCAAAACCTCCTGCTCGCGGCTCTTCGCACCGGCCCTTTGACCGGCCGCACCGGTTCACGCCGCTTGGAACTCGGCGTTCGAGATGATCCCGCGGCAGGGGCCGCGCCCGCATCCACGGTCACCCGAGTCTCGCCGGACCGGGGACTCCCTAGCCGACGTCGGCGGGGTCGCCGAGCGGGTCCTGCTCGCTGAGGACCCGGGCCAGCTGCGTCCGGGAGCTCACGTCCAGCTTTCGGAAGACCTTGTGCAGGTGGTACTCCACCGTGCTCCGCGCGATGAACAGCTCGGCCGCGATCTCGGCGTTCGACGAGCCGTCGCGGGCGAGCCGGGCGATCCGGGATTCCTGGGGCGTGAGCAGCGCGCTGCGGGAATCGCCGCCGCGCCGGACCTCGTGCTCGCCCGTGGCGGCGAGCTCGAGCCGTGCCCGCTCTGCGAACACCTGCGCGCCCATGAACACGAACATGTCGCGGGCGGTGCGCAGCTCCTCGCGCGCCTCGCGGCGGCGCCGCTCCCGCCGGAGCCACTCGCCGTACACGAGGTGGGCGCGCGCGAGGGCAGGCGCCGCGCGACTGCGGCGCAGGTGGTCGATCGCGTCCTCGTACAGGCGCTGCGCATCCGCCCCCTCGGCGAGCAGCGCGCGGGAGCGCGTGAGCGTGCCGAGTGCCCAGTGCGTCCCGGCCGGGATCGCGCGCTCGGCGAGCCGTGCGGCAGCGGCGGCCGCGAGCTCCCGCTCGCCGCTACGGACGGCCGCTTCGATCAGCTCGGGCAGAGCCGAGGTGACGAGATAGGGGCTCGGGCCGTCGCAGGCTTCGCGCGCCGCCGCGAGCGCGGCCTCGTAGCGCCCGAGGCCGTTCTCGAGGACGGCGAGCGCATGGTGCGCCGCGCCGACCTGGAGACCCAGGTTGCGCGCGAACGCACGGCGCATACACTCCTCGGCGAGCGTCCGGGCCTCCGTCGAACGCCCGCGCCAGGCGGCCGCGAGCACGTCCGCCGCACCGACCGGCGACGACCCTGGAGCGCCGAGCTCCAGCTCGGCGAGCAGCGCGACGGGCTCGAGACGACCGCCGAGGAGATCGTCGAGGCGCGCGAGCCACTCGAGCGCGTGACTCGGCTCGCCGTCGTCGTCCTGTCCGCCTCGGTCGAGGCGGACGCTCAGATCGTGCAGTCCCTCGTCGTCCCAGGTCTCGAGTGCCGCGAGCAGGCCGAGGCCGAGCCAGCGCGAGTCGTCCGTCTCGCGCAGCGCGTGAACCGCCCGCCGCAGGCTGGCGACGGCGACGCCGTGGCCGACCGTGACGAGCAGGCTGAAGCCGTCGAGCAAGAGGTCGCCGGGCCGGGGCTCGTCGCCGGTCTCGCGCGGACGCTCGCGCGCCGCCTCGGCGATCTCCACCAGGGTCGTCCCGTGCGCGAACCGCCCGACCGAGACCGCCGCCTCGATGGACTCGAGGTACGTGTCGCGGGCGAGCCCGGGGTCGAGGCTGTCGAACGCGCGGGCGGCGTCGAGCAGCATCGTCGCGCGCTCCGTGCCTCGGCCCCGTGCCGTGCCGATCAGCCCGCGCAGCCGCTCGGCCTGCGCGTGCTGCAGCTCGTCGGTGGGACGCGTGCTGCCCAGGAGCTGGGCGGCACGGCCCAGCGCTCCTGCGGCGAGGGCGGCCTGCGCGGCCGCCAGGACGCGGCCGTAGCGGCGATGCGGCTCGGACGTGAGCTCGGCGGCCCGCTCGAGGCGCGCGATCGCGCTCAGCTCCTCTCGCCGGCTGCGCGCACGCGCCGCCGACTCTTCCAGGTCGCGGGCGAGCTCCTCGTCCGGGAGGAGGCACGCGGCGGCGCGGTGCCAGACGTGGGTGTCGGGGTCGACCGCCGGGTCGATCACGTGGGCGAAGGCGGCGTGCGCCGCGCGCCGCTCCGCGGCCGACGCGGCCGCGTAGATCGCGAGCGGCATCAGGGGATGCCGGAAGGACGCCTTCTGGCCGAGACGGATGACGTCGCGCGTCTCGGCCGGTGCCGCCGCACCGGGGTCGATGGCGAGGTGGCCCGCGGCGGCCCAGAGCAGACTCGTATCGGCGTCGCCGGCGACCGCGGCAAGCAGGAGCAGCGATCGCGTATCGGCGGGAAGGTCGTCGACAAGCGGCATGAACCGCGTCCGCAGGCGGAGGCCGGCCGGCAGGATCGCCGGGAGCCCCGACACGCCCGCGAGCTGCTTCGACGTCAGCTGCGCCGGGAGGTCGACGAGGCCCAGCGGAATGCCGGCCGCCTCGGCGACGAGACGATCCCGGACGGTTGCGTCGAGCGGGCAGGGTGTCACTGCCGCGAGGAGCTCGCGCGCCGCGGCGGGCTCCAGGGCGCCGACGTGAAGCTCCGGGACGCCGCCGAAGGTCCAGGTCGACCCCGGCACCCCGTGCCTGGCTCCGACGAGCGCAACGCGTTCCCTCGCAAGGCGGCGGGCGACGAACGCGAAGGTCGCAGCGGACGCGTCGTCGAGCCACTCCAGATCGTCGATCACGCACAGGAGCCCCTCGTCGCCGCCGGCAGCCCTCAGGAGCTCGATCATCGCCTGGCCGACCGCGAATCGGTCGGAGGACGCGGAGCTTCCGGCCTCGAACGCGTCCACCAGCGCCTTCCGTTGGGATGCCCCAACGGCGCCGAGGTCGTCGCGCAGCGAGGCGCAGACCTGGTGGACTGCGGCGAACGGCAGCCCTCGCTCCAGGGGAACGCCGCCGCCGCGCACCACCCGCATGCCGCCGGCGTCCGTCACGGCGAAGTCGAGCAGAGCAGTCAGCCCGTAGCCGAGACCCCCGCACAGGATCAGGGCGCCGCCGCGGCCGTTCCGTGCATCGCCGAGCAACGTGGACAGCGCCGCCTGCTCTCGGCTGCGGCCCAGCAACTCCATAACGTCATTCTATGGCGGCGCCGATCGTCGAGTCTGCGGGAAACCCGCGGCCCGAACGCGGGAGCGACGCCGCCCCACTCGGCCGACGATGAGAAAGGTCGATCATCATCCGCTAGCCGGCGTTGCACCTGATCGACTCTCGGAGGCTGGCGAACAGCGCGATGAAGTCGGCGTCTCCATACCCGGCGTCCATCGTCGCTTCCAGACGTGTTAGCAGTTCCTCGGCCACCGGCAGACGAACGCCTGCTTCCATAGCGAGGTCGAGCACGAGCCGCACATCCTTGTGCATCAGCTTCGTTGCGAACGTCGGCGAATAGTCGTCGTCGATGAGCGGCTGCGACTTGTACTTCACGAACGGCGCCCCTACCGCAGAGTCCCCCATGACCTCGAGCAGCGCCCGTCGCGAGACGCCGTTCGTCTCGCCGAGGACGAGCGCTTCCGCCATCAGCTCTCCCAGGCCGGCGAGGATGAGGTTGATCGCGAGCTTGACGACACGCGCGAGCTCCCCTTGACCGACGTAATGGATCCTCGATCCGATTGCGAGCATCAGCGGAGTTGCGACGTCGACGTGTGCTTTTTCGCCCGACGCGATGAAGCTGAGGTTTCCGCTGCGAACGACGCTCGGGTTGCCACTCACGGGGGATCGGACGTATCGCACTTCCGGTTCCACCCGGGTTGCGACGCGTGCCGAGACCGCGGCCGTCACCGTACTCAGCTCGATGAGCAGCGTCCCGGGACGGGCGGCGGGTGCAATCTCCTCGACCACGCAAGCCAGGGCGTCGTCGTCGGCGACGGACGTGAGCACTACGTCGACCGCCTGGACGAGCTCGCCGATCGAGTCGGAGACGAGCGCTCCCGCCTCCTCGAGCGGCCGGGCTTTCTCACGGGTGCGGTTGAAGACGACCAGGGGATACCCGGCGAGCAGCAGTCGCTCGCCGATTGCGGTTCCCATGTTGCCGAGCCCGATCAGGCCGACACGTGCGGGCGTCACCGACGCGGGCCCGGCGAGTCGTCGCGTGCCGTCATGGCTTCTCGGGCGGCAGCGACGACGGCGGCCGACGTGAGGTCCATGTCCTGCATGACTTCCTCCATCGTTCCCGAGCCCGGCGTCGTGCGGATTCCGACCAACCGAACCGGCACGGGATGACTCTCTGCTGCGGCCTGCGAAACCAGCGCCCCGAGACCGCCACGAACCATGTGCTCCTCGGCTGTGACGATCGCCCCCGTCTCGCGAGCCGCGCGTACGACGGCGTCCGTGTCGAACGGGCGGAGCGTGTGCATGTCGAGGACACGAGCGGCAACTCCCTCGCGCCGAAGCTCGACAGCTGCGTCGAGGGCGACTGCGACCATGATCCCGCAGGCGATGATCGCCACGTCGTCGCCGGGCGCGAGTTCGTTCGCCCGGCCGACCTCGAATCGTGCATCGGCGTCGTAGACGTGCGGGAAGCGCTCGCGGCTCGAGCGCACGTAGACGGGACCATCGATCTCGAAGGCGGCCCGAACGGCTTTCTGCATGCTGATCGGGTCGCACGGGACGAGCACCGTCAGGGACTGGAGGCCGCCGCTCAGCGCGAAGTCGTCCGGCGCCATCGCCTGCGGGCCCTGCGGCGTGATGCTCACGCCGGCATGGCTCCCGAAGAGCTTGACGTTTAGCCGCGGGAGGTCGACGGCGAGCCGCAGCTGGTCGTATGCATTTCCGAACAGGAACGACGAGAAGGTCGTGACGGCCGGCGTGAATCCATTCGACGCGAGACCCGCCGCGATGCAGACCATGTTGCTCTCTGCGATGCCGACGTTGATGAAGCGGTCCGGCAACGCCTTCTGGACGTGGTACGCGCCCGTCGAGTTCGCGAGGTCGCCGTCGAGCACCACGATCCGCTCTCGCCGTGAGCCGCCCGCAGGGTTTCGCGACCGCCATCCGCGCAGATCTCTCGCTTGACGTCTGACCGCCGAACTTCGGGGACTTGAGCACGCCCGACGCAGCAAGCCGTGGCATCCCGTCGACCCGTCTGTCTATCGAGCGGAGATCCTCGCGGATGATTCTTCGTAGACGGATGGCTCCGCGCTAGCCGGCAGGCGGTAGAGGCGGCGTGGCGGTGGCGAGGCTTGGGACATCCTGGCCGACCGGAGGAGTCGCCGACGCGGTCGCCCGACTCGCCAAGTCGGCCGCCGCCCGCTCGCGCCGACTGAGGTAGAGGAACGGCGCGCTCAGCAGTTGGATCGCACCGCCGACGACGAGCGAGGTCGCGTAGCTATAGGCGTCCGCCGTCTTTCCCAGCACGGGCTGGATGACGACGCCGCCGGTCGATCCCATCGACGATGCAAAGGAGAGCACGGTCGCGCGTTGCCGCGAGGGGATCATCTCGTTCAGATAGGCCTGCCGGATCGGCATCTCGGCGGCGTACGCAGTCGACCCGTCGAGTTCATCGTCTTCATGGACGAGCCTCGGGAGCCAGGAAGAGGAAGATCGCAGCACTGGCAAGCGAAGAGCAAGGCAGAGGCACTGCGAGAGGCGGTCGAGCAACTCGAGCGCCGCGAATTCCACCGCGCTCGCGTGATCCGATTCGACCCGGCCTCAGGTGGCGTCGAAGAACAAGTCCTTACGGGCGACTAGTTACATGGCCTCCAGACCACCTCTCAGTTCGAGAGGGAGTCTGAGCCAAACCGGATTCGATCGTGCTGCGAAAGGCGGCCGGGCTCAGGTCGACTATGAGCACGAGTGAGCATCCGGGACTGAACACGTTGACACCTTGATTGCGCCTGTGTCGAGCCGCCGCGTCGCGTCGTGGCTAAACGGCGTGCTCTCCCATAGGTCGCTGACCCCGTCGTTTCCGCGGCGGGCTTCCTGTCGAGGCGCCGCCGTCACCCTCCCAGCGTTCGGTGTCGGCCGTCGCGGGCAGCTCTCCCCAGTCTTCGTTGCGCCGCGTGTTATCCGAGCGATCGGCGTGCACGGCACCCGGAGAGCGGCCGAGCGCCGATGCAGGGAAGCCGTCTGCCGGACGGCCGTGGGCATCGTTTAGGTACGACTCGTACGCCGCGAGTGCATCGAAGTCGTGGCGGCGGCTGTCGGGGAAGAGCCGGCCGAGGAATCCTTGCCAGTCGAGGCGTTCCTCGCCGAGACGCCAGAGGCTTGCCGGGGTCGGCTTATGCCGGATGGGCGGGTAGCGGCTGTCGAATGGCCCGTGCTTTCGTGAGTGCTCTACGCGCGACATCGCTACCTTCCGGCGGCTCCCATTTCTGCCGCGGTTGTGGCCGAGTCACCACTTGAGGTGTCTCGCTGACTCGTTGCTGCTTGGATTGGCTCCACGATCCAGCGGTCGGTGAAGGTCGGTCGCTGGTTGGAGTGCTCCGGCGCGGCGATGTCGGTGATGCGCAGAGCGCGCCCGTCGCCGTCGGTGAAGTCGTCGCCTATCTGCCAGCGCTCGGTGTCGGTTACGAACGTGCCTTTGTAGGTGCCGTGCGTGTCGCACAGTTCGTGTCTGAAGGCCACGTCAATTCCTCCTTCGCTGCGGTTGATCGTCCTTGGCAGTACGCCGTCGAGTTGCACCGCGTGACGACGCTCACGGTGCGGACGCGCGGCGCGCAGGCCCTCGGTACGTGCGGCGTCGGGGCGCAACACGACTTTGCCTTCGTGCGGGCTAACGGCGTAGATCGATTCGAATGGAACGGTGGACCGCCGGCGACGGAACAGCCCGCGGCCGCGCACGACGATTTCGTCCGGGCGAGAGACCTGTGTCTCGTACCGGACTCGTTCGAGCGCGCCCAAGAGGACACCGCCATGGGTGTAGACCGTGTAGCCCTGGGCGCCGGCGAGGAGCCGGCCGAGCTCGTTCGCGGTCTGCTCCGAGACTTGCATCCTCGCTCAGGCGGCCTGGATGGCGGGCCGGCGCTTTGCCATTGCGGCGGTTGCAAGCGAGAGGAAGAGACCACAGAGTGCGGCTGCGGTCGCACTGGTCACGAGCAGGAGACCGGAGGCGAGCGAGAAGTTGATCGCGACGTCTTTGCCGGCTCCGAGCGCGAACAGGATGCCGGCGGTGGCCCCGACGTTTGCGATCGCACCGCCGGCCGTGATCGGGACGACGCCTGCGGCCGCGCTCAGGCAGATCACGCACAGTGCGGTCGTGGGTGAGAAGGCAAAGCCGAGCGCACTCAGGAGCAGGGTGCTGCCGAGGGCACGCGACGTCCAGCAGCCGAACAGGTAGAGGCCGGCAAGGGTCGCGCTGCGACGTCCTTTGTGTGTCCTGTGCGCGCGGACGTGGTCGGAGACCCGCTGCAGGCGCCGGCTACGGCGCAGCAGCGGCAAGCGCACAAGCCGATCGCTTCCGAGGAGCAGTGCGCAACAGCCGAAACCGAAGGCGACGACGATCAGGAGCGGCCCGCGGAAGCTCGCCGAGCTCGTTGCTGTCGCGGAGACCGACAGCGGCAGCATGGCGACCGCGTCGACCATTCCGAGCGAGACGATCGAGAGCGCGATCGCCTCCAGACCGATGCGGACTCCGCTCAGGCGGCGGAGCGTTCCGATCTTGACCAGGTAGTCGAGCCGGAACGGCAGCACGACTCCGCTTGCCGCTGCCGCGCCGACCGAAGCGAGGCAGCGGCTCTGGTCGGGCCGCTGTCCGGGCGGAAACAAACGACGCCAGCCGCGCGCCCGCAGGACGAAGCTCATGAAGTAGCTAAGCGCGGCAAGTCCGACGAGCAGCATGCGCGCATGCGCGAGTGGCCAGCTTGAATGGGTCACCCGCTCGCCGACCAAGACGCACGCGGTGACTGTGACGGCCGCGAACCCGACACCAACCCACAATCGGCGCCTCGCCTGCACCCACGCGAGTCCGGCAACAAGCCTTGCCAATTCGTGCACTCCTGGCTTCTCGAGGTCGGAGACAAGTCGGAAGGACCTCGAAGCCCAGGCGGCTTAGCGCTCAACCACGCGCTCCAGGCATGGTAGCGGCTCTCATCCGCTACCGTGGGTGCAGCGTCCCCGTGTCCTGACTTCCGCACGAGCCCGCCGTTCGCTGTTTCGGGGGAGTCACACAGCAGGGAGCAACATCATGGATGAGCGTCTCGAGCGCGTGCTGGGCTGGCTGCGCCGCCACCCCTCGAATCAATCACTCGTACAGGGCTAGCGCGTGCGGGCGGCGATCGTCTCCACGTTTCCGCCGCGTGCCTGCGGGATCGGCACCTTCGCTGCCGACCTGCGGACGACGCTGGCCGGCACGGATGCCGTCAGCGCTGCAGAGCTTGTCGCGGTCGTGCACGAGCCCTCGAGCCCGCAGCGGCGCGGCGTGTTGGCGACGATCGCGCAGGCGGTCCGCGGTGACTACGTGCGTACGGCCCGGATGCTCGGCCGGCTCGATGTCGACGTGGTGTTGCTCCAGCACGAGTACGGGATCTTCGGCGGCCCAGACGGTGAGTATGTGCTGTCGTTTGCGCGCGAGCTGGCGCAACCGCTGGTGGTGACGCTGCATACGGTGCTGTCCGCGCCGACGCAGCACCAGGCGGAAGTGCTGACGGAGTTGTGCGCGGAAGCGGAGCTCGTGATCGTGATGACCGAGACGGCGCGCCGGCTGCTCGTCGACTCGGGCGCCTGCCCCGAGGAAAAGGTGAGGATCGTTCCGCACGGCGCCCCGGCACGGATCACCGCTCGCGCCGCGAGCGAGCGCGAGCAGCGCACGTCCAGGCTTCGGTTCGACGGCGCGTTCCGGCTTTCGACGTTCGGTCTGATCTCGCCGGGCAAGGGATTGGAGACGGTGATCGAGGCGTTGCCGGCGATGATCGAGCGCCACCCCGGCGTCAGTTACACGATCGCCGGCCGCACCCATCCGGATATCGCGCGGCGGGAGGGCGAGCGGTACCGGTTGATGCTGGAGCGACGGGTGCTCGAGCTGGGGCTTGGGGGGCATGTCGAGTTCGACGATCGTTTCCTGACCGTCGACGAGCTGACGGATCTGCTCGCCGCGACCGACGTCTTCGTGACGCCGTACGGCAACCGCGAGCAGATCGCCTCGGGCGCACTCACCTTCGCGATCGCAGCCGGCTGCGCCGTCGTCTCAACCCCGTACTGGTACGCGCAGGACATGCTCGCTTCCGGCGCCGGGCTGCTCGTGCCGTTTCGCGATCCGGACGCGCTCGCAGAAGCGGTCTGCAGCTATCTCGAACAGCCGGAGATGCTCGCAGCAGCACGCGCCGAAGCGCAGCGGATCGGCTCCTCGCTTGCCTGGCCCGCCGTCGCGAAGGCGACCGCGGGGGTGTTGCAGGAGGCCGACGAGCTCGCGCCGCGGCGACGGCCGACCGGTGTCGCCGACCTGCACCTGACCAGCTTGCGCAGCGACCATCTGCTCACACTCGCCGACGACGTCGGCATCGTGCAGCACGCGCACGGCATCATCCCCAACCGCGGCAGCGGCTACTGCGTCGACGACGTCGCCCGGCTCGCGGTCGTCTCGCTCGCACTCGCCCGCCGCGGCGACGAACAGCTCTGGACGTCGCACCTCTACCGCGCGCTCGCCTTCCTCCACAGCGCCGCCGGCGACGGCGGCATGCGCAACTTCATGAGCTACGACCGCCGCTGGCTCGACGAGCCACACATCGGCGACCACGTCGGCCGATCGGTCTGGGCGCTCGGCGACATTCTCGCCACCGCCTGGATCCCGGCCGTCGTGCGCCCGGCAAGCGACCTGCTCGAGCGGCTCGTCGCCACACTCGACGGCGACGTCTCGCTTCGAACCGCCGCCTACACCGTCCTCGGTCTCTCCCGCCTCGACGCAGACCGGCTCCAGCCGGCGGCCCGCCGGCTGCTCAAGCGGCTCGTCGACCAGCTCGCCGACGCCTACGAGCACACAGCATCAGACGACTGGCGCTGGTTCGAAGACACGCTCACCTACGACAACGCCCGCCTGCCGCAAGCACTCCTGAGCGGCGCGAACGCACTCGACCGGCCCGACCTGGCCGAGCTCGGACTCCACTCGCTGCGCTGGCTGGGCGACGAATGCGGCCTCGACGAGGACACACTCAGGCTGCCGGGTCACCGCGGCCGCCGCAGAGGCGAACCCGCGCCGGGCTCCGGCGACGAGCAGCCGCTCGACGCGGCCGCGCTCGTCGAGGCCGAGCTGAGCGCCTTCGCGCTCACGCGCAGCGCAGAGCACGGCGCCCGCGCGATCCGGGCATTCGAGTGGTTCCTCGGCCGCAACCGCCTGCAACGGCCGCTCTACGACTTCGCCACCGGCGGCTGCAGCGACGGACTCGGCAGCGACGACCTGAACGACAACCAAGGCGCCGAATCAACGCTCGCCTTCCATCGTGCCGCGCTCCTCCTCGACGCCGCCGGCGTCCGCGCCGACATGCGCCACGGCACCCGCGAGCCCGCCCTGGTATGAGCACCGCCGAGCTCTTCCAGCGTCACGCCGGCAATCCGATCTTGACCGCCGCCGACTGGCCCTATCCAGTCAATGCCGTCTTCAACCCGGCGGCAACGGCGGTCAACGGCGAGACCGTGCTGCTCGCCCGGGTCGAAGACCGCAGAGGGATCTCCCACCTCACGGTCGCGCGCTCCGCGAACGGCCTCGACGGCTGGTCGATCGAGCCCGAGCCGCTGCTTGCACCCGACGACGAGACCGCGAGCGAGCGATGGGGCTTCGAAGACCCACGCATCGTCCGCGTCGACGAGCTCGACCGCTGGGTGATCACCTGCACCGCCTACGGCCCCGCCGGACCGGCCGTCTTCCTCGCCACCACCAAGCAGTTCGAGACGGTCGAGCGCTACGGGATCGTCCGACAGCCCGAAGACAAGAACGCAGCACTGCTACCGCACCGAATCGACGGACGCTGGCTGCTTCTCCACCGCCCGAAGACGCAGTACGGCGGCGCGCGCGGCGAGATCCTCCTCTCCCGCTCGGACGACCTCGTCAGCTGGAGCACCCCCGAGCAGGTGCTGCAGCCACGCGCGGGCGCCTGGTGGGACTCGTTGCGGATCGGCATCGGCCCGCCGCCGCTCCGAACCGAACATGGCTGGCTGCTCCTCTACCACGGCGTCAAAGAGACCGTCGCCGGCGAGATCTACCGGGTCGGCCTCGCCCTGCTCGACCTCAACGAGCCGGCGCGCGTTCTGCGACGTCTCCCCAACTGGATCCTCGCGCCGCTCGCCCCTTACGAGCGAGCCGGCGATGTGCCGAACGTCGTCTTTCCCTGCGGGATCGTTCACGATTCCGGCAGCGACGAGGTCCGCCTCTACTACGGCGCCGCCGACAGCTCGATCTGCGTCGCAACCGCACGACTCCAGGATCTTCTCGAGGCTGTGCTCAGCGCACCGCGCGAGCCCGCAAACGGCTGACCCTGCACGGAAGCCCGTTCGCCAGAAGCTCCTCGCCTCGCGCGCAACGCGCGTTGGTGGGTTGCGGGCCTCGGCCGAAACCTCTGTGCAGGGCCAGTCACCTCCACCCTACTCATCTTGCTCGAGCTGCGCGGCGCAGATTCCCGGGCTGACGGCGCCCTGATAGCAGCGGTAAAGGCGACGCAGTTGGCGGCTCGGGTCGAGCCAGAACTCGTCTGGCTCGATGTCGATCCACGGCTGTGCTTGCGCGACCTGGCAGCGTTCAGCACCGGCGAACGCCGCCACGGCCGCGACCGAGGGTTTCGGTGAGCCGTCAATTCGCCAGAGTCCAAACGTGCGCTCGTGCCTGGCGCGGTCGAGCGGCGGGCTCTCCCAGAGCGCTGCGCTGTAGTCGGAATAGCACCAGAGCATCGCGCCCAGACAGCCGGCGCGACGAAGCGCCTCCAGCGCCCTCGCCGTGTACGCGGCCGCAGCATCCTCGTCGACGAGCAGCGACGACTCACCCTCCGCTCTCCCTTCGCTCGGACCGGCGCGACGAAGGGTGGGAAGACCGAACTCGCTGAACAGGACGTCGCGGCCCGCGCCGAGCCAGCGGGTGATCCGCGCGAGGAACGCGAGCAATCGCTCGTCGGTGGGACCGTCGGCCCAGGGTGCGTAGATCGGATAGCCGTGCATCGACAGGAAGTCACAGGAGGCGGAGACTTCGCGAGGCCCGAGCCGGCGGTCCTCCTCGAGGTCCTCCATGTGCAGCCCGACGGTGAGCAGCGCCGACTCGTCCGCGTCTCGGATCGCCGAGGTGAGGCGGGCGAGCCATGCGCGCGCCGTCGCGGCGGTCGGTGGGATCACGCAGTTGGAGTTCTCGTTGCCGAGGTCCCACGCCCAGAGCGCCTCATGATCCGCAAGCGCAGCCGCAGCCTCCGCCGCGAACAAGGCCTGCGCATCCGCGACGGCCGGGTCGCTGTACCAGTTGCGAAGCCCGCCCTCGGCGATCGCGCCGCGGGAAACGACGCGGAAGCGATCATCACCGGCCGGGCCTCCGAGCGCCCAGGCCGGGATCCAGTTCACCCCGCTCATGTGCCCCGTGAACAGGGTCGGGATCAAGGCGAGCCCGAACTCAGCGGCGAGGTCGGCGACCGCGACCAGCCGTCCCAGCATCTCCCGGTCGACCGTCTCCGGCGACGGCTGGAAGTCTTCCCAGGTCAGGAACACGCGCACCGAGTCGAGACCGGACGCGGCGATCCGCTCGAAGTCAGCCGCAACCTCGCCCCGATCGAACTGCGACCACCAGCCCATCGCGGTACGCGCCGGCCAGTAGTTGACGCCGACGCGAAAGCGCTCTGCCTGCGGTCGCAGGCTCAGCGGCGATCCTCGCCGGCGGCGTGCACGGCGCGGTGAGCCTCGATCACGCGCGGGTAGAGAGCGAGGTAGTCGTCGACCATCCGCTCGACGTTGAAGCGCTGCTCGACCGAGGCCCGTACCGCCGCCCGGTCGAGTCCCTTCGCAGCATCGACGGCCGCAGCCGCGGCGTCGATGCTCTCGACCAGGAAGCCGTTCTCGCCGTCGCGCACGATCTCCCCCATCGAGCCGCGCGGTGACGCGATCACCGGCGTCCCACAGGCCATCGCCTCGACCACGCTGAAGCCGAACGGCTCATCGAAATTGACCAGATGCAGCAGCGCCCGCGCACCGCCGAGCAGTCCCCCGCGAGCGTCTGGTCCGACCGCACCGACGTACGTCACTCGCTGACCGTCGAGGCGCGGTTCGACCAGCCGCTCGAAGTAGCCGCGTTCCTGGACGATCCCAGCGATCACGAGCGGCAAGCCGACACGCTCGGCCACCTCGATCGCCTCCACCGTCCCCTTGTCAGGATGGATGCGGCCAAAGAACAGCAGGTACTCGCCCGGCCCTTCCTGGAGCGGGAACTGGCTCAGGTCGATGCCGTGGTGGATCGTCGCAACGTAGTCGAGCCGCTCATGCCGGTCGGCATCGCTGATCGCAACGTAGAAGCCGCGCCCGTTGTACTTTTCGAACACGGGAACGATCCGCTCCGACGAAAAGCCGTGAATCGTCGTCACCACCGGTGTGTCGACGAGGCCGCTGTAGCTCAGCGGCAAGAAGTCGAAGCTGTTGTGGATCACATCGAACTCGCGAGCGCGCTCGAACACCGCCGAGATGTGCAGCGCCTCCCACACCTTCGCATCCACTCCCGGATCCTCCGAATAGCCGGTCGGCGCCGTCCCGACGAGGCGCGCGGTCGTGACGGAGTCAGCCGTCGCGAACAAGGTGACATCCACGCTTCGCCTGACCAACCCTTCGGTCAACAAGGACGCGAACTGCTCCCACGGCCCGTACCCGCGCGGCGGCACCCGCCAAGAGATCGGCGCGAGAACCGCGACCCGCAACGTCGCCTTACGGTTCGCGGACGCCCGCGTCCCTCTGCTCGTGCCTGCTTGCCTCGGCATCGCTCGCGAGCGTCTTCTGCCGCGACTCCTCCGCGTCGGCCGCTTCCTGGGTGGTCAACGGCCCGGTCGGCGGTCGGCGGCCTCCGAAAAGCCGCTCGAGCAACGTGAGTCGGCGCTTCATGCAAAGAGAGTAGACGCTGCGACCGCTGAGCTCGCACACTCGCCGCCACCGCTGCGGCCGTCAAAGCGGGGCGGTGTTCGACCTACTTCTTGTTGGTCGTGAACCAGCCGCGAATCTTCGCGATCAGGTTGTTCATGCAACGAACGGTACTCCTCTGCCGGGCACGCTGCAGCGGCGGCCCAAAAGCACCGGACCCAACTCGCTCAGCCGCGGCGCCGACGGCGGACGGGTGCGGGCGGGCGGCCGACGGACGCCGCGAACGAGGCAGCGTGGCCGAGGCGGCCGGCGAGCTTGCCGACGTCGGTCTGCTGCTCCGGCAGGACAAGTGTGACGCCGATGCCGCTGCGGCCGGCGCGGCCGGTCCGGCCGACGCGGTGCACGTAGTCGTCGCCCGTTCGCGGCGGGTCGAAGTTGATCACGTGCGTGATCGCGTCGACGTCGAGGCCGCGCGCAGCGACGTCCGTCGCGACGAGCGTCGTCACCTTTCCGCTTTCGAACTGCGCGAGTGAGCGCTCACGGGCGTTCTGCGACATGTTCCGGTGCATCACCACCGACCGGACCTGGTGCTCGCGCGCGAGCTTTCGCGCGAGCCGGTCGGCGCCGTGCTTGGTGCGCACGAACACGAGCGACAAGCCGTCGGCGCCGCCGATCGTCTCGGCGAGCCGACCAAGCTTCGTCTCCGCCGTCACCGGCACGAACCGATGCTCGATCTCGCTCCGCCCCTGCTCCACCTGCCGCTCGAGGCGCACGTGCACCGGCGCCGAGGTGTACGCGCGCGCAAGATCCATGACGGCGCCCTCGAGCGTCGCGGAGAACAGCAGGGTCTGGCGATTTGCCGGAACCTCTCGGAGAACCCGATCGACCTGGGGGCGAAAGCCCATGTCGAGCATCCGATCGGCCTCGTCGAGGACAAGCACGCGCACCTCGCGCAGCGAGACCAGACGCCTCTCGATCAGATCGTTCAGGCGGCCCGGCGTCGCAACCAGGATCTGTGCCGCCCGCGCGCGCTTCGCCTGCACACCGACCGAGGTGCCGCCGTAGACCGCCGCGATCCGCAGCGAGCACGCAGCGGCGAGCGGCTCGAGCTCCGCGACGACCTGCGAGGCGAGCTCCCGTGTCGGCACGAGCACCAGCGCGGCCGGACCGCCGCGGGCCGCATCGACCCGCTCGACGATCGGGATCCCGAAAGCGAGTGTCTTGCCGGAGCCCGTGGGCGACGCCGCGAGGACGTCGAGGCCAGCGAGGGCGTCCGGCAAGACGAGCTGCTGCACCGCGAACGGCGCCGTGATGCCGCGGCGCTCGAGCACGCGCACCACACGTGCGCTCACGCCGAGCGCCGAGAACGATTCCTGCATGTGTTCACTCCTTCTACTGCCAGGTCGAGACAAGAGACTCGAAACGCCTGGGAAGGAGGAACGAGAAGCCGATCTCACGGCGCCAACGGCAGCCGTACGGCCACGGTAGCAGCTACTTCTTGTCTCTCCTCGCCTGACGCTTCTCCTTCAGCGTCTTTTGCGGCCGCTTCTTCTCCATGCTCTTCTTCGTGTTCTTGTCCTTCGTCGCCATGCGACTCCTTTCGGTCGACTCGATTCACGCGGTACGCCGGTGCTCATCCGCTCGCTCGGCGCGCCTCCATCTCGAGCATCGTCAGGCAGCCGGGACACACGGCGCCCTCGTCAAGCGCTGCCCAGTCGACGTAGTCGGCGTCGTCGCGTGGCGCCCGTACGCAGCGCGGACACCTGACCTGGTTCGAGAGATTCGAGCTTTCCGGATCCACGCTGCCTCCCTTGTCGGTCATCGGCTCGGCGCCAGCTGCCGATCGACCCATGCCTCGGCATCGCCGATCGGGACGTCTCGTGCGAGGGCGATCTCGGCTGTCAGCAGCGCCCGTGCGCGACGGACGAGCTCGCGTTCGCTCGGAGCGAGCCGTGAGCCAGACCCTCGCTGGGAAGCGGCGTCTCGAACGCTGCCGTCGCGGATGACCTCCGCCAGGCCGATCGCGTCCCCCAGCTTCGCCTGCGCCGCGCGGCAGCGCTTCAGCCACGAGTCGCCGCTGACCGGCGGCGATTCCCGCAGCACCTTGCCGATCGTTGCGATGGCGGCCTCGTCGACGAGCGAGCGCAGCTGCTTCCGCGCCAGCGCAAGCGGCAGCTGCACCGACAGGCTCCCGGCGAGCGCGATCACGACCACTGCCTGCTCGTCCCCGTTGACGCTGCGCGTCTCGCAGGTCTCGACCGTGCCCGCGCCATGTGCGCCGTAGACGACAACGTCGCCGACGGCGAGGCTCAGTATTTCGGCGCCCACACCGTTCACCACCTGCGCCGCTCGGCAGCGACGGCCGAGACCTCACCATGCTCGTCGACCGAGACAACCAGTCGCCGCTCACCGACGCCTGTGCGCGTGAGTCGCCGGGCCAAGTCCCAACGCCGGCGGAAGATGACGGCCTGCACCGGCGTCCGCGTCTCGATGCGGTAGCCGGCCGCTTCCTGGCGCGAGAGGTAAGCGTCGAGTGCCGCCGCGCGCAGATCGTTCGTCATCGCTCGAGCGCCCGTCCGAGCTCGCCGGCGGCAAGCACGCTCACCATGCAGTTGCCGAGTTGCACAACCAGCTGCTCTTCGCCCTGCCAGAAGCCGCGCTCGAACTCGTCCGGCCGGAGCACGAATCCGCTCTGCCGCGAGCCAACATGGAAGAACAGCGTCTCGACCTTCGCGTCGTCGCCGCGCAGCAACACCTCCTGCAGCCGGGGATCGAGCTCGCCGCGGTCGAGCCGACCCGACACGATCCCGGCGATGAACGGCGAACCAGCCACGCCCGAGAACAAGACCAGCACCGGCCGGCCAACAAGCCCCAGCAAAGCCTCCAGCGTCTGCTCGAAGCTCAGCTCCGACGCTCCCTCGGGCAGCCCGCCTCCGGAAAAGCGCCTCACTCTGCCTCGGCCGTGTCAGTGCCGAGGTCACCCGCGGGCCGGTCGGGATGCCGGCGTTCTGCGGCGCGCGCGTCCTTCTTTGCCTGCTTCAGCTCACGCTTCTCGCGCATCACCTGCTCGCGTGCACGCTTCAGAACCGACTGCGGACTGCGCCGGCCCATCTAGCGGTGCCCACGCATGCGCGCGCGCCGTGCAGCCATCAGCGGCACGAGCGACACGTCCACCGCCCGCGCCTCACCCGGCTCACCAGACACGCGCTCGAAGCGCACCCTCGTTCCGCGGCAGCGATCGCCGAACAGTGTTCCGGGCGCAAGGCCGGCCTCGTCGATCCGCAACCGCTCTCCCTCGTCGGTCTGGACGAAGCCGTGCCGCTTCGCGGCGTTGAACCAGATCATCGTCCCCTCCATGACCGCTCCCTTCAGCGCCAAGCCCCGCGAGAGCATCTAGCCCTCGCGGGACCCGTGCGCGAGCTAAACGGCGACGACGCTCTTCGCCTCGGGGCCCTTCGCCCCGTCGACCGCGTCGAACTGCACCTGCGCGCCCTCCGGGAGCGACTTGAAGCCATCGCCTGCGATCGAGGAATGGTGGACGAACACGTCCTTGCCACCATCAGCAGGGGTGATGAACCCATACCCCTTCGCATCGTTGAACCACTTCACGGTTCCGGTTGCCATACAAACACCTCCTCCACCACGTGGGAACGGGCAGAGGAAGCGCACACCGCGCAACCGGTACTCGCTCAAGAATCGCTAGACACCGTAGCACCCCTTCAGCTTGAACACCTGACCGTGCTGGATCATCACGAACCTCCTCGATCGAACAACGGGACCGAGGAATCTCGCCCAGGACTACCTCCCCGAACTGAAAGGTGGTCGACGTCTTCGTGCCGGTTGGCGGCGCCGATCTTCCACCGGTTTCTACAGGACGCCTTAGAAACCGCTAGACAGCGGACGAGGAGCTCAGCGAGAGGGCTTATCCACGCGGGTCGGTCTGCTCGGCGACCTCTCCGGCACGCCCTTCCTTCTCGACGATCGCATACCGCTCCGTCCGCTCCACGACGTCCTCGAAGTGCTGGTCGTGCCCGGGCACGACCAGGAACCGACGCGCGTTCGCGCGGACCTCCTCATAGACCGCCCTCGGGACCGCGACGCGTTCGGTGCAGCGGTCGTCGCTGCACTCGCCCCCGACAGAACGGTCACCGCTTGGAGTGCGGATTGAGCTCGTGCTCTTCCCGGCTGTGTGATCGGGTCGAGTGCGAGCTGCTCGTGCAGGGCGCCTTGTTTCGGCCCACGCACCGCGAGCTCCGACGCGCGAGTCGGCATGTCCAACGCTCGCGCGCCCTCCGACAAGCTCCGCCTACGCCAAGAGACACCTGCAGCATCAGCTGCCCTCGCTTTCGTTCGCATCGGGGGAAGCCGCTTGGGTCGTCAACGCCTCCGCGCGTGCCAGCACTGTGTGGACTTCGTGCGGTGTGCGTTCAGGGCGGTCGTTCCAGTGTGCGAGTGACGGGTCGGTGATCAACTCGGCGAGCGCGGCGACGGCGAACCTGATCTCGTCGACCTGCGCCTCGGGGCCGGCGAAGGCTGCGCCTTGCAGCGCGCCGAGGAGCGACCAGGAGGCGGCGGCGGGGTCGAGGACGTCAACGGAGCGTCCGTCGAGAGCGCGGGCTTCTGCTCCCTGAGACCAGCCGGAAGCAACACGGTCGCCCGCGTCACGCAGCAACTCACGCGCCGTCATCGCGCGGAGACGGTCGCGGAGGCGTTCGATGTCGTCGATCAGTGCGCGGAGCTTCTCACCCTCGTACTTGGCGGCAAGCTCGTCGATCAGCTCCAAACACGTGCCGACGAGCCGACGGCGCTCGTCGCGCGAGATCGTCTCGAGCACGCCGGGATCGATGAGACGCGCCCAGGTGGGTGGGTGTGCCTTGGCCGCTTCGAGGAGCGTTGGTAGTTCACGCTCGCCGAAGACAACGTCGCCTCGGAACAGCGGACGGCTCCGGAGGGCGTCGTTGATTTGAACTGCCGCAGTTGCCGCTCCCGCAATGATCCCGAGGTCCCACAGCCGGTCGCAGATCAGCCGTGCCGGAACCAGCGCGACCGCAACCGAACGGTCGTCGGGAAGAACAAAACGGAGCGACTCCTCCACCATGGATTCCTTCGGCAGCACCTCGAGCGTGCCGGGGTGTCCTCGAGAACCTCACGCTAACCAGCGTCCTCTTCGGAAGTGGAGGCGCACGAGGCCGCCTCGGCAGGCCGGTCCTACCCACCGAAGCCAACTCGAACCCAGCGCGTTTCGGTCCCCGGGATCGAGAGGTACGGTCGAAAAGGCGAAACCGAGGTCGATCCCTCGGTCTCAGACAGTGTCACATCAAGCCTTCTACCTGCACACGGCCTCTCGCGAATCGGAAACTCGCGCTTACGGAGGTTCCGGTGCGGGTAGCCTGGCCCCACACGCCCTTCCGCCGCCTGTTGTAGTACGCCACGGCTCGAGGACGCACCGTCTCCCGACGTGAGAAGCGCGGCCCGGGGCATCGCACCACGGAGGGTCACATGACAAACGATGCAGACGGGCAGGAGCGCGCCACCGAGATACACCGCCGCGCCGCCGAGACACACCGCCGCGCCGCCGAGACGCACGACCGTACCGCTGCCCTGCACGAGGACTCCGCGAACCTGCACGAGCGGCATGCGCGCCAGGTCGCCGTCTCACCGGATCGCCTCCAGCGTGCCCACCGCGTTGCTGACCATGCACGCGAAGCCGCCGCGTGCGCACGCACCTACGCCGACCGGGAGCGGGCCTGGGCAATCACCGCCGCCATTGCTGCTGAGCGTGCCGCCGCCGCCGCAGAGGGCTAACGACCGGGAAGCGTTCCTCGCAGGTCTCGGTTTTTCGGCCGCTCCCGAGCACGCGGCTCGCGGTTCGCACTACTGCCTCAGCCACGGTTCGAGGGCTGCGCGGATCTGCTCGCACCCCCGCGGCCGCTCGAGGCGCGCCTTAACGCGATTGCCCTCGACGACGAACAGCGTCGGCGGGCAAGCGATCCTCAACCGCTCGACGAGATCCGGCCGCTCCTGTATCTCGATCCTCGTTACCCGAAACGCATCATGGTTCCGACGCCGCTGCAAGACCTGCGCCAGAAACCCTTCAACGCGCCGCGAATGCCCATCCCTCGCCGCATAGAAGAAGAGAAGCCGAGGCCTGTCGACGCCCTCGCCACCTGCCACCCCGGACTCGGCCGACGTCGCAGCCAACGAAGCAACCGAGACCTCAGACACTCCATCCTCCTTTCACCGCTAACGGAACACAACTACCCGCGACCGGGAGAAGACATGCGCGACGTCCAACCCAGGATTCGACCACTGCAGAAGGCGTGACCTCCAACGCCCGGCCGGGAACGGTGCGCCGGCCAGCCGCCACACGCGGGCCGCAGGCCACACCACGACGCAAGGCGCCACGACAAGCGGCCGCGTGCATGGAGCACTTGTGGAGCAGAGCGGGCGCAAACGAGTGCGAACCCACGCGAATCGACGACTCGCTCGGACGGCCCAGACAAGCCGAAACCGCCGCCACTGGTTGCGGATAGTTGCGCGCACAACGAAGGTAAGGAGGGGGGGTCGAGCGCCGCTCGAGCTGCTCTTCAAGCCCAGTGGGTTTGAACCCCCGACAGAAGTGAAAAACCTCGCATTTGCAGGGCTTTTCGAAGTAGCGGGGCAGGATTTGAACCTGCGACCTCCGGGTTATGAGCTGTTTGTTGCCCGATTAGGTAACGACATGATCCGCTTTGTTCGGTCGCCCTCGATGACCTAGGATCAGCTCACGGTGGCTGGCGCAGGCAAAAGTTCCGGCAAAAGTTCTCGCCTGATCAGCCAACGCTGAACGTCCACCGCGGCCGAAGATCGACCCCAGGGTTATGTCACCTGAGGTGGTCCCAGAGCGGCTGAGGTCGGCTGAGGTTATGAGCTGTCTGTTGCCCGATTAGGTAACGACGAGATGCGCTCTGTTCGGTCGCCCTCGATGACCTAGGATCAGCTCACGGTGGCTGGCGCGGGCAAGAGTTCCGGGAAAAGTTCTCGCCTGATCAGAAAACACTGAACGCCCCGTCGCCGACCGAAGGTCGACCTCGGGTTATCTCACCTAGACGTTGGTCGCACGCCAAGCTCAGGTCGGCTGAGGTTATGAGCCGTCCGTTGCTACTTCAGGCAACTGTCAGAAGCCGGTTCCCACGTCACCTAAGATCACCCAGGAATCGGGTCGGGGACGGTGGCTCCAAAAAGGTCTCGCCCGGACGAAGAACACTGCTGACCTCGAAGCCGCATCAGGCGACGAAACTCAGCGAAACATCCGTTACCTCGATCTTCCGAACGACTGGCTCGAGGGCAGCTGACGCGGCGCGAAACACCCGATTTGGCGACGCGCTTAATTCACCCTCAGCGGCCGTCGCCCCGGGCATGAAACTGCGCGTGACAAAGGAATGACTACGTTCGAGACCTTGTGGTTGAACTCAAGGAGGATGCACCCCAGCACGGCCTTGCTCGCGTCATCTTGGACGAGCCATCTCACGAGAAAGCCGTCCGCCCCGATATTTTCCTGTGCCGATTGGCCGACTGTCCAGCTATCTGAGTAGTCGAAGCTGTGGCACTGGCTGTCGGCGCACAGCTTGAGGTGCACGTTGCGTCCAGTGTCGTTGCGGAACGTCACCGGGAACGAATCGGATGTCGGATCCACCGAGTCGATGGACGCGCAGCCGGTGATAAGGAGCAACATAGTCGCGATGACGGGCCAAATAGCCTTGACCTTCACCATGAAAAGTCCACGCGGCGGTGCCCGATCCCAGGGAGATACGTTCTTGGCCCACGAAGCCACGCTGGCAGGTACGAATGGAGCGGATTGATGAATCCTGGGCGCCTTTCATCACGAACAGATTCGCCCTTCAAGAGATCGTAGATCACGTCGCCGCCCAGACCGCGGGCTTCATCGAGCGTCAATGGGAGCGCCAAGATGTGTCCCGCGACGGAACCAACAGGTCCAGCTTTACCGCCTAGCTGATTGATCAGCTTCGCCGCGTGGTAGTAGAGGTAGTACTCAGCGTATGGCTCCACCGCCGCGACATCGAGGACAGGCCGGGCAAGTGTTCGCACCTCATGGACGAAGTGTCCGACCTCACCCAAGAGGCCGCCGTCATGATGCCTCGGCTGGACTGTTGAAAGGCGGCTGTCGCCGACGCTGAGCAGAGCACCCTCAGCACGTGCCTGATACGGGCGGTCGAACGCGTGAGGGCTGTACGCAACCGGAGGCGAGGACGCTCTCCGTACCGGCTGCGCGAAGGTCGTGTGCCCTGGCGCGGAGGACGCCGAAGTGTGCGTCGGCTGCAACGGATGCACGCCAGCGCCTCGTTGGGCAACATGGCGCTCAGCCAGCCACGGATCATGCGCCACAACATGTGGAGATACGACCAGCGGGGAGGTCGCCGAAGCGTGCGTCGGCTGCAACGGATGCACGCCCGCCTCCCGTTGGGCAACAGGCCGATGACTCAGCCACGGATCATGCGCCACGACATGAGGCGATGGCTCGATCGGCGGACGCTGAGCCAGCGTGGCACGATCGAGCGGTCCTGTTTCATGCGGGGCGACCTTGACTGGACGGGGCATTGCGACGACACGCCTGCCATGGCGATCATCAATCGTCAGCGGCATGAGTCGACCTCTGCCTTGGAGGACAAGTCGTGCGGTTCGTAATTCGCGAGCGTCTGAAGAAGGATCGCAAATGAGAGGCGCGGTGAAGTGGCCCGTACGGGCTCGACTTTGTGCATCATGGAACTGGGGAAGAGCACGCAGCGTCCTGCGACATGCGGGTACCCGGATCGACCTTCAGCATATGACCCTACTCGCGTCGCCGACCGACGATTCCTGCAAGGCACAGGACGAGCCGTATGCTTCCCCAGCAGGATGCACAACGTCGAACGAGTCACCGCAGGCGTTCCTCGCCTCTGGTTGGCGATCCTGCTTTGGAGCAACCGGCTGCGTTCAGGACCGTCCACGGGCGCAGTCCTTGACTAACAACCTTCGCTACGACTTCGATGAAGCGTCATGTCTTGATGATGTGATTGACGACGAGGTATGCGGGGGAGTCGAGGGCGTCGCTACTGACTCCTGTGCCGACGGTGATGCCCGTTGTGGAAGAAGCGATCGTGACGGCTCCAGCGTTTGTCTGAAAGCCGTTGGCGTTCGTTCCCGCTTGGAACGCGTTGCCGAAGCCCGAGCCTTCCGTGCCCGGATTCGTCACGCCATGGGTGTGCCCGGGATCGTTCATGGAGGTGCGGTGCTTCGGCCGCCGGTTCGCGACCGCAACGCCTTCGCTGTTGCCGAGCGTTGAGACGTCGACATGTCCACCCGATGCGGCGAACCCGACCGGGGCGCGGCCGCGGAGATCGGGGACGTTGAAGGTCGTCGATCCGTCACCGGCCCCATACGTGGTCGAGATGACTCCGAAGAGGTTCGAGTAGGTCGTGCGTGAGACAGCGGAGCCGTCGCAAAGCAGCCAGCCGGTCGGCGCGGTGGCCGCCGCGTACATATGGATTGCCCCCGTAGGCGACGCGAGAACATCGGCGCTGATCGCCTGCCAGCCGGTATTGAACGTTACGCCAGTCGTCTTGGCGTAGAGACTGCTCGAAGCCCCGCTGTTGTCCCGGCGCATGTACAGCGAGCCCTGTGGCGCGTACACGAGGCCTTCCGGTGAGCCGTCTCCGTGAAGCAGTTGCGGCACGCCAGTTGGCCGGGGAAACGGTGACGCCGCCGAGGTGACGAGGATCTTCCCCTGATTGGAGAGGTTGTTAATCGCGTCGGCGACGGCATCGTCGGTCAGATAGAGCGAGGTGGCACTCGTGTCGTCGACCGTGATCTGGGTGCCGACACCGGCAGGAAGATGAAGTGGGCCGAACCAGTAGTCCTGATTCGTTTGATTCGTAACCTGCATGCGACGTCTCCTCGTTAGGCGGGACAGAGCCTCAACCAGCGACTATCAATTGGATGATTGACCGATGTCAACCCCTGGTCGTGGATCGCACCCACTGTCCTGGCCTCGCATCCCAATCGTCTTGAAGATCCCGGGGGCCTGCAGTGCCCCCACGCGGGCAGCTCGCCGAGGCCGGAGTCACCTACAAGGGCAGCTGTCCAGCGACGAGACATCTGCGCTGGTCGTTAGCGCATCGGCGTGAGGTCGCCTGGGACCGCGTAGTAATCAACCGCCGGCACGATTCGCACCCCCAAGAAGCCAGCTCCCCGCGCCTCCGCGACGATGCCGTTGGACCGGGTAGGGACGCCGTGGACGACCACGCGAAACGTGTTGCAGGCTGTCTGTTCGACACGAGCTGATGCGAAGCCGACGGCGACCGCACGCTTCCAAAGTGCTGAGGCGCGCTCGTAAGGGAGTCCTTCGCCGAACACCGCGTCGTACTCGCTACCGGTGGTCGGGCTGATCGCGCAGTTCTCTTGCCCGGCGGGAGCGTTGCCGATTGCGAATGCCGCGAACACCCCGGGGCGGCTCGCGACCTCCGTCAGTCTCGGCCGTTTGCATTGCTGCCACGCGAGCGGATCGGGCGAACCGCCAGCAGCCTGAACCAGCGCTGAGCTCTCCTGGTCGAGCAGGAGCACGAACGATCGAAACGGGGCCGTCTGCTCACACGAGGTTGGAAAGACATTGGTTACATGGCCCGGAAAGAAGAACCGGAGCCGGCCGTCACTGGAGATGATCTTGCCTGTCGCTCCCGCTGTGGCCCGGACGGCCTCCAATTCGTAGACGATCGGCCCGAGGGCGAAGTGCTCCATCCGTGCCGAATCACCCCAGGCGGACGGACCTTGCGACAAGAGGTCGCTCCACCGTGACGAGCCAAGGCCGTCGATCGCTGGCACGTTCAGCACAACCAACGCACACAGCGCCGCAACGGCAGCGACCGGCGCCGCGCCGACGAGCCTCCCCGCTGCGATCACGCTCTCGGTCAGCGCGAAGGCAGCGACCAGCAGAAGCCCAGGCCACGCCGGGCTCAGGAGCCGCAGGTCGTCCGCCCGGTAGGACGCCCAGACGACAGCGCCCGGCAGCGACCACAACACGACCCCGAGGAACACGCGCCGCGGATACACCGGTCCGGCTGGCGCGAACGGCGCCGCTACCAGTACCGCGGCAAGCGCAAGCCAGGCCAGGGTTCCGACCCCAAAACTGCGGTCGAACGGGTACCCCAGCGAACCCCCGCCTGCAAGGGGACCGGCCACGCTCCACGCGAAGGCGGCCGGCGCAGCGACCGCAGCGGTCAGTCTTCGCCGCACCGTGAGGCAGCGGAGCGCGCCGTATACAACGCCGTAGACGACGAGCAGTCGGATCTCCGCGCCGAGCCAACTCGCCTGCGCCAGGGTGTCCCAGCGAACCCTCGCCGCCTGTTCGGTGTAGTACGCGCTCGAGCCCGAGCTCATGAACGACGACAACGACTGATGCAGGACGCTCGCCTCGTGCGAGTCGTAGGCAAGCCCAGCCAGGGTGCCGGCTGTCAAGGCGGCAACCTCCAGCGCGACAATGCGACGACCGCGCCCGCGAAGATCAAGGCACGCTGCGAGCGCGAGCCCCGCGATCGGTAGCAACCCCGTCGTCCTTGTCAGCATCGTCGCGGCGCTCGCCAGCGCGAGGAGGGGCAAGCGAACGTTGTCGCGCACAGACGACCAGAGAGCAACGCCGGTCAGGGCCGCCATAGCCGCCAGCGGCACGTCCGTCAGCCCGTCCGCGATCCGGGTTGCCAGCATCCCCGACGCGCACGCAATGCCGACGGCGAAGATGCGTGCGGTGGTCGCTGTCCAACCGCGGGCCGTGAGCACGCCTGCGAGCCGGCAGAGCGACAGCAGCAGCGTGACACTGAAGAGGAGCGCCCACCAGCGCCCGATCCAGTCGTGGTAGCCGAACACGAGCCAGAGTAGGCCCTGCCCGACGTAGAACAACGGCCGCTGCACGTCAATGACGGTCGCCCGGATCTCCTGCGTGACGAAGACATGCTGCCCCGCGATCACCCGAGACCATTCACCAAAGGCCAGCGCGTCCCAGTCGTGGTACGGCAACACGTACGCCACGAACATCGCCGGCACGACCACGACCACGATCAGGAGGGCCGGGAGACCAGCAAACGCCCTCTCCCAGAAGACCGCGACCGGCCCCGACACGCGCAGCGCAGCCACGCGCTTCAGGTAACCCGAGCTCCTCACCCCGCCGAATCTAGCCGCGATGCGGGACGGCCGTCCGCAGCAGGCTGTCTGGTCGTTCAGCGGGCGCCGCTCTGGCTCTTCTCGCTTGAGCTCGTGTACCTGCTGCTATTGCTCACCGTCTTCCTGATGGATGTAGAGCTAGACGGCTTGCGCGACCTGCTACCGCCCAGCCTCGGCCCGCTGCCAACCGCCGTTCCCTGGTTCGGCGCGACCGGCGCTGTCCTAGGGGGCCTACCGGCTCACTTCTTCCACTCTCGGGACTGGGACGCAAGCTACAACCGCTGGCACGCCTCTCGCCCGTTCCTGGGCGCGGTCGAAGGCCCCGTCGGTTGTCTCCTGCTGCTCGTAACAGTCCGGGCGGCGACGAAGCAAACGCCTGCCTCCGATCCCGCCTTCTACGACGCCGCGGCGTTTCTGGTCGGTTTCGCCGACGAGAACTTCCGAGCCCTAATCGACAAGGCTACGAGGGTAATCATCGGTCCCGGCGACACCGGATCCGGCTCGAAGCAACCGTGATGGCCCCCGCCTAGGCTGCGGGGCGGACACCGCCGCCCGCGCTTGGCGAGGCGCGCGTCGACGCTGCGCCTCGCGGATCAATCGCATTGCTCGACTCGTTCTGCCGACCCGATACACGTGCGACGTCCACCTGAGCCGTGCGCACGCGCCCGCCTGCGTCAGCAGCAAGGGACAGGCACCGACACGGCGCAAAGCCTCCCTCGCTCACGGGCCTCGCGTCGCTCAGCGTGGCCCGCGTTGCCGCAGGTAGTCGTGGACGGCGCGGCGCGTGATTACCCAGCCGCGCCAGGTGGGTGCCGCGTCGTAGCGGCCGGGCAGGCGGCCGCTTCGGATGTAGCCCGAGACGGTACTGGTCTTCAGGCCGAGGATTTGAGCGGCTTCGCGGGCGCGTATCTCCTCGTTCGGGTCACCGTCCAAGGCAGGCTTGGGCGGCCGCCGTGGTTTGGTGGCGGGCGTGCCCTGGGGGGCAGCGGCCGCCGGCTCCGCCACCGGCGGCGCGGGGGGCGGGGTCGGTTTGAGGGCGCGCAGGCCGGCGATGATCGCAGCCTGAAGCGAGCCGTGCTCGGCGGCGGCGGCTTCGAGCAGCGGCCAGTCCTCGGCGCCGATCCGGAAGACGACTTGGCGTTTGAAGCCTGCTTGCCGGGCTTGGTCGGTATGCATGCTGGTCGTGATAGCTCGCATGCCGACAAACATCCAGTCGTGCCTGGCCCGGCAGGCCGCGGGTTTGCCGGCCGGGCGGGCTGCTACACCGACCGGGTGACCGGCAGCGACGAGCCCACCCCGCAGTTCCCGGCGCCGCGGGGCGACTTCGAGGATCCGGCCGAGGAGCCGCAGCTGCTGCGGCCGCCGAGCGCGGAGGAGCAGGCGGTGGCGGCGAGGCATCTGGCCGAGCACGGGATCGACTTCGAGTTGGCGCGCGACGTCTACCTTGGCGGGCCGCGCCGGGACGAGCCGCTGCTTTGGGAGCCGGCGAAATCGGTCTTCGACTGCCAGCTGTGCGAGACGCGCTTTGCGACCGGCGTGATCACGGCGGAGCGGGTCTTCAGCGCTCAGCTCTGGGATGACAGCCTGAAGCCTTTCCTCGTCGGCGCCCGAAGCGAGCAGGAGCGCGATGAGATCACGCGGCGCTATCTGGCGGGCGAGCTTTCCGCGGCGGTCCTGCAGGCGAGCCGAAGAGCCTCGCGGCGGCGGCCGGCGAAGGACCCGCGGCCGACCGTTGACCACCGCCGCGCCCGCGTGCAGGACTGGATCCTCGCCCAGTACGCGATCGAGGGGGTGCTGGAGCGTGTGATCGAGAAGGCACTCGACTTGCAGCGCGATGAACCCGACAAGTGGCGAGCGGAAGCCTGCGACAAGCCGCGCGCCGCCTCGACGCTGCGCCGCGACTGGCAGCAGATTCCCGCCGAGCTGATCGAGCAAGCGAAGCGCGCCCACCGCGAGCGAACACACCGAAGTTGATCTGAGCAGATAGCTGGTGCCCGGCTCGGGCCGCTGCGACCCTCGCCGGCGATGGCTACGTCCCGGCAGCGCTCGACCCGCACCACCGCCGCCCTTCACGAGCATCCGCAGGCCGGGCTAGTGCCGGAGATGAGCGCCGGCGAGTATCAGGCGCTGCTGGCGGACATCGGCGCGCGCGGGATCGTGACGCCGCTCGAGCTGACCCGCAGCGGGGTTGTGCTCGATGGGCGCCACCGGTTACGCGCAGCACGCCAACTGAACCTGGCACGCGTGCCCGTGCGTGTCGTCGACCCGGTCGACGAGGTTGAGCACATGTTGCTCGGCGCGCTGCAGCGTCGGCATTTCAGTCAGTCGCAGAAGGCGGCGGTCGCGATCGAGCTCGACTGCTACCAACAGGAACGAGACCAGGCGGAACTGCGGCGGCGGGCGAACCTGCAGCACGCCGTCGAGGTGGCAAATTTGCCACCTCGAGGCGAGCGCAGCCGCGAGCTCGCCGCCCGCAACGCCGGCGTCTCCCCTAGGCTAATCCAAGACGCGCTCGCTGTCCGTGACGCAGACCCGCAACTGTTCGAGCGCGTCAAGCGCGGCGAGCTCCCCTTGCACCGCGCCCGCCGCGAACTCAAACGCCAACACCGCTACGTCAGCATCGGCGAGGCACCGCCCCTGCCGGACGGACGCTTCGAGGTGATCTACGCCGACCCGCCCTGGCAGCTCGGAAACCCCGACAGCGACTACGCCCCCGAGCAGTACTACCCCACCCTGCCGCTCGACCAGATCGCCGCACTGCCGGTCCCGGCCGCCGACGACTGCCTGCTCTACCTGTGGGCGGTCAACTCGCACCTGCCCGAGGCGCTGCAGGTGATGCAGGCCTGGGGCTTCGACTATCGATCGTGCGAGGTGTGGGTGAAGCCCTCGATCGGGATGGGCGTCTGGACACGCAACCGCCACGAACAGCTGTTGATCGGCCGCAAAGGCAACGCCTCCCCCGCCCCGCGCCGGCTGCTGCTCGACTCGGTGATCGAGGCGCCGCGCGGCCGCCACTCTGAGAAGCCAGCCGTCGTCCACGAGCGGCTCGAACACCTCTACCCGGAACGGTCAAAGCTGGAGCTGTTCGCGCGCGGCCGCCCCCGACACGGCTGGGCCGCCTGGGGCAACCAGCTCGAGGCCGAGGAGGCGGCATGAACGAGCGGCTGCTAACCGCGCAGGAGGTCGCCGACCTGTTGGCGGTACCGCTTTCCTGGGTGCGCGAGGCGACCCGCGACGGCCGCCTGCCACACCTGAAGCTGGGGCGCTACCGCCGCTACCAGGCCGCGGCTCTCGAGGCCTGGCTGGCCGACCAGCAGCGGGGCGGGCGGCGATGACTTGCATTCAGCCGCCAAGAGAGCTTGTCAATGAGGGCATGCCGAGCAGCAAGCAGCCGAAATGGGGCCGTGTCTGGCGCTACCAGGGCCCACGCGGCGTCGTCTGGCGGATCCGCTACCACGACGCCGCCGGCCGCCGCATCCTCGAAACCTTGGGTAAAGAGCCCGCCTGGAACCGGCAAGCGGCCGAGCGGGAGCTACGCCGCCGGCTCGTCGACGTCGAACGCGACGGCTACCAAAAACCCGCCAAACTCACCTTCGGCCAGTTCGCCGACGGCTGGCTGAACGACTACCTCCCCGGCCGCAACCTCAAGCTCACCACCCTCGACAACTACCAGCAGAGCCTCAACCGCCACCTACTGCCCGCCTTCGGGAAGCTGCCCTTGGAGCGGCTCGAGCGCGAACCGGAACTGATCGACCGCTACATCACCGACAAGACCCGCGCCGGCCTCGCCCCGAAAACGATCAACAACCAGCTGCTCCTCCTGCAGGTGATGCTGAAGACCGCGATCCGCTGGCGACTAATCCGCCACAACCCCCTCACAGAGATCCAGCGGCCCAAGGTCGAGCAGCCGGAGCTGCAGATCCTCGACCAAACCGAGATCGCCCGCCTCTGGACCGCCTACACCACCCTCCAACAAGACGCCGCCGATCCCGAGCAGTCCGAGTGGTGGCGGATCGCGAAAACGCTCACCTTCACCGCACTTGGCACCGCGATGCGCCGCGGCGAACTCCTAGGGCTCCGCTGGGGCGACGTGCAGCTGCTCGACGGTCACCTGCACGTCCGCCAAGCACTCGTCAAAGGCCGCTACACCACCCCCAAATCACGCGCCGGCCGCCGCCGCGTCCAACTCGGCCCCCGCACCATCCAACTCCTCCAAGACCACTACAGCGCAAGCCGCTACACCACCGACGACGACCTCGTCTTCCACCACCCCAGCAAAGGCACCCCACTCGACCCGGCCCGGCTCGCCCGCGAACACCTCCAGCCCGCCCTCAAAGCCGCCGGCATCACCAGACCCTTTCGGCCCTTCCACGACCTCCGCCACACCGCCCTCACCCACGAAGCAGCCGCCGGCAACCCCCTCGCCTACATCCAACTCAAAGCCGGCCACTCACACTCGGCCATCACCGAGCGCTACATCCACGCCGCCCAAGTCCAATTCGCAGGAGCAGCCGAACGGGCGGAGCGGCGGATGTTCACGACCGACCCGACGGACGCTTAGAGAGCGGGCTGCTGCCGCCCTTCGACATGCCCCCCGCGAAAGCGGCCCCACTGGTGCCGGAAGACGGCCGGAATCGGTGGACTTGCGGCGTCGACCTCGTCGAACTTCGCGATCGCATCCTCGAGCGTCGCCTGAAGCGTCGAGAGGTCGCGATTCACAAGTACTTCAATCGCCCCGAATCGGCGAAACTGACCCTCAAGAGCCCCGTAGCTCGCAGCTGCATGCTGGTGCAGCCGCGCACTCTGCGCAGGGTTCAAGAAGGTCGTAAGCGCCGAAAGAACGGCCGCCGCGAGCGCAAGGACCCCGGCGAGAACGTGATGCTTGCCAGCTGCCGCAAATGCCGAAGTGCCAGCAGCTGCCGCAAGCACGACGGACGGTAAGCCAAGGACCATGTTGACCGCGTTCCAGGCATTACACGCCCTGCGATGGCCAAGGGAGCGGCGAAGACATACGACCCCCATCCGAGAGGCCTCGCCTTTCAGAGCCAAGAGGACATCCTGTTGATCTGGTAGCGCGGCGTTCATCGTGTGTCAGCCTGCCATGAGCAACGGCTATCGCGAGGTCTGCCGGTCATGCGTGCAGGTAGGTCGCGTATTACCATCGTCCGCGTGCGACTCATCTCGGTCGATCTAGACGGCTTTCGACGTTTTGCGAGGCACCAGACACTCGAAACCGACGGGGCGCTCACCGCGATCGTGGGCCCGAACGAGGCCGGAAAGACATCAGTTCTCGACGCACTTACCAAGCTCGATAACCCTGCGCCGTTCGAGCTCCGTGACCTCCACGGGCGCGTCGCCTTGCCGAGCGATCACAACGTCGTTACGGCCCTTTACGCGCTCGAGGATCAAGACCGCGCCGCTATCGCCCATCTGCACAGCGGACAAGCGCCGGAACGCGCGCGTTTGTTCGAGGTGCGGCTGAAAGCTGGAGGCGCTCTCGAGACACATCTCCACAGCGGACTAACTCGCGACCAGGGGCCGAGACAGCAAGCGCATAAGACCGTCGCGGACCTACAAAGAGCGAAGTGGCTGAGGGTCCTTCTCGCAGAGGCCGATGAGGCGGTAATCCCGGCCTCCACGGAGGGGGAAGAGCCCGACGACGATGAACAGGGGCTCCAACATGCGCCACTTCGGCCACCCGCGCTCGTCGAACTGTCGCAGGGCCTGGAGAGCGAAGCAGAGACGCTCGACTACACAACGGTCGCAGCGCTCGCTGAGACAGCCGCTGCCCTACGGGCAATTGGCGGTGAGCGGGCCGAGCGCGCGGCAGCGAAGATCGAAGCCGCACACACAACCGAGATCGCCCTCCATCCAAACGAGGATGCGAAACTCCTCCTCTTTGCGCGCCGACCGCGTTTTCTCAAGTTCAACGAGCGCGAACGGGACCTCCGAAGCGAGTACGACCTGCTCCTCTACGAGGAATTAGCGCCGTTCGCTCCCGATCAATACGCACCCGAGGAACGCGAACCACTTCCGGCGCCGCTCGTGCATCTCGCTCGGTTAGCCCAGCTAGACCTTCGCGAGCTAACCCGCCTCATCACAGAGGACAACTCAGCGCTACGACTGACTCGTCTTGATGCGGCTAACCAACGACTTGCTGACATCTTCGCGTCGTGGTCGCAAGGCCACGTGACGATACGGCTCGACCTCATCGACCGATACACGCTCAGACTGCACGTTTCCGATCCTGCCGGGGGGTGGACGCAACTCGGCGAGCGCTCGGACGGCTTGAAGATGTTCGTATCGCTGGTTGCGCTCACGCGCGCAGAGGCAGATCCGCCACCTGTGATCCTGGTCGATGAGATCGAGCGCCACCTGCATTACGACGCACAGGCCGATCTGATTCAGGTCTTCACGCAGCAGACATCGATCCCCCAGATCATCTACACGACGCATTCTGCAGGCTGTCTGCCTGAAGACCTCGGTGACGGCGTGCGGCTGGTCGAGCCGGTCGAGAACGAACACGCTAGCGAGATCATCAATCGCTTTTGGTCGAAGGGGAGCGGTTTTGGCCCGCTTCTAGTTGGTCTCGGGGCCAGCACGCTCGCGTTTGTACCCGTTCGCTATGCGGTCCTGTGTGAGGGTGGCACGGAAGTCGTGCTCCTCCCGCGACTCTTGCGCGAGGCGACTGATCAGCGCGCGCTTGGCTACCAGGTGGCCCCGGCGAGCTCCGAGGCGCCGGCGGCGCACATTGCCGGGCTTGACCTTCAGGCACTCGGAGTGGCCTGGGTCGTCGACGGGGATGACGGCGGTAACGAGCTCCGTGGACGCCTGATAGCGCGAGGTATCCCCGAGCGAAACATTCGGACTCTGGGCGGAGCGAGGTCCGGACTCGTACTCGAAGACTGCGTCGATCTCGACGTATATGTCGGCGCGGTTAACGCCGAGCTTGAGCGAAGTGGGAGGTCGCCCCGACTGGGGGTGAATGACCTGCCCCAGATGAACCGGCCGAAGGCATTGGAGCGCTGGTGCGAATCGCACCGCATCCCCTGTCCGAACAAGGTCGACGTCGCGAACCGAGTCCTCGACGCGAAGAAGAACAACCGACTCGTCGCTTCAAACCGCACACGAGTGCTTCAGAAGTTGGACGCTGAACTGCGCGCGTTCTTTGAGGCCCGGAAATGAAAGCAGGCGCAACACTTGCAGGAAGGCACAGACACGCCAGCTCTCATGGACTTGCTTCACGAGAGCGACCGAGTTCAACGATCTTGCGCGTCACCGGTCGTCACGCGCCACGGCCAGCCTTATTGCTCTGACGAACGGATCGTCTTCATCCTGTGTCTCTCGGTCGAGTTCGTCGTAGGGGCGGATCGATTCGTGCGACGGGTCACGCGCGGCTATCCATGCTGCCCACGCGTTGTGAACGTCACGGCGTGTCGTCGCCTTGCCCTTTGCTAACCCGAGTGCTGCGTAAATGAGGAAGAGTCGATCTGCATCCTCCTCAGGGACGACGCTCGGGGGCACGAGCGCCCGGATACGCGCCGCAAGCTCTTCGATGTAGGTCACGCTGCTCGCACGAACGTTGCGATGAAGAGACCGAGGTAGATCAACGGGACGACCTGCTCGACGAGGCTCAGCTCTAGGTACCGACCGAGCGGCTGAAGCAGCCGCCCGAGAACTTGGGAGCGGAGCACCCGATTCTCTAGCGGCTCAGCTTTCAAGGTGTTCCACTCCTCGGCGAAAGGCTGGGCCGGGAGTTGCATTTCAAGAGCCCCGATCGCCTTCCACTTCGCGGCGCTCAGATTGCGGTAACTCGTCAATTGCATCCACCAGGCCAGGGAAAGCGCCATGCCGGCGATCGCGGCGATCGCAAGCGAGAGCCCTTCGGACGTTGCGAGGAGGGCCGATGCCGCGGTGAAGTAGAAGCCGTTAGCGGTTCCGCGACGCGCGGAGATTCGGTCAGCCATCTCGACCGCGAGCTTGTACTGAGCAAGGACCTGCCGCCCCCGTTCGTCTGCGCCCATGGTACTCAGCGCGCGCCACCGATGAGAGCCTTCAAGTTCTTCCATGTCCAGTTATAGACCTTGTCGGCTGACTTCGCAGTGGTCGGCTTCACGTTCCCGCCGGCCGCCCGCCCCCCCAGGAGGAAGTAGGGGATCTTTTCCGCCTGGGCGATAGAAACCTCTGCAGCCACCCCCGTGGCCGTGTTCGTGTGCTTGCCACAGATGACCGCAACCACGTCGACCACGCGGATCCGCCTACGGGCATGTTCCTTCCAGTTGGAGGTGATTGGCTCCTTGATCGACCAGTCCGCGATTTCGAAAGGTGAGTCCGGATTCTTGGCCTGACCGACGAGCAAGAGCTTCAGGTCGTCGTCGTGGTCGTAGTCGAAGGAGATGTAGACGCGCTTGGCCATCGTCCCTGCATCCTTTCTCGGAGGTTCCTCGCGGGCCCGTCGATCCCATGGCAAAAGGTCGGCAAAAGTCTCACGAGACGCTCTGTCGGCCTCAAACACGAAAGGCCCCGTTTCCGGGGCCTTTCGAAGTAGCGGGGGCAGGATTTGAACCTGCGACCTCCGGGTTATGAGCCCGGCGAGCT
>CAZBYA010000002.1:0-28257 GCA_964496175.1 uncultured Gaiellales bacterium
TCCCGGCGTGCCCATCCACCACCTCGGGATTGCGGTCGACGACCTCGACGCGGCGATCGAGCGCTGGACGCGCCTCTTCGGCGCCACGGTCGAGCATCGCGAGCGCGTCGAGGAGCAGGGCGTCGAGGCGGCCTCGCTACGCGTCGGTGAGAGCCGCGTCGAGCTGCTCGCGCCGCTCGGCCCGGACACGCCGGTCGGCCGGTTCCTCGCCAAGCGGGGCCCGGGGATGCACCACGTGGCGTTCGCGGTCGACGACGTCGGGGCCGCGCTCCGCCGCGCCGCCGCCGCCGGCGCGGAGCTGATCGACGAGACGCCCCGTCGCGGGATGTTCGGCCTGGAGGTCGGCTTCGTCCACCCGGAGTCGACCGGCGGCGTTCTGGCAGAGTTCGTCGGCGATGAGCGCAACTGAGCGCGTCCGGATCGAGATCGCCTTCGAGGGCAACCAGGTCCTCAACATCTACGTGCCCGTTGCCACGGCCGACGACCTCGACCGGGCTCTGGCGGGGGCCCACGACAGCCTCAGCTTCGAGGCCGAGGACGGTCGCTACACCGTCTCCGTGCGGAAGGTCGTCTACGTCAAGCGCTTCGCCCGCGAGAGCCGGGTCGGCTTCGGCGCTGAGGCGTAGGCGGTTGCAGGGTTAGGCGCGTCCGCCGCGAGGGCACGAGTCCACCTGGCATGAGCGACGCTGCGGCCACCAAGAAGGAGAGCGAGAACCAGCGCGTCCGCGGGCTGGTCGAGCGCGCCCAGGCGGGCGACCGCGACGCGCTCGAGGAGCTCTACCTGATCCACTTCGACCGCATCTACAGCTACCTGCACGTCAGCGTCGGCAACCGCCACGACGCCGAGGACCTGACGACGCAGACCTTCCTGCGGATGCTCGAGTCGATCGGCAAGTTCCGCTGGCAGTCGGCGCCCTTCTCGGCCTGGCTCTTCCGGATCGCCCACAACCTCGCGATGGACCACTTCCGCGCGACGAAGCGCTGGCAGCCCGAGGAGGAGGTGCCCGAGCCGGAGCCCGACGAGGCGACCTCGGCCGAGACCGGCGCGCTGGAGTCGATCGGGCGCAAGTCGATGCTCGAGCTGATCGACGACCTCTCGCCCGAGCAGCAGCAGGTGCTGACGCTGAAGTTCGTCTTCAACTTCTCGAACAGCGAGGCGGCGACCGTGCTCGGCAAGACCGAGGGCGCGATCAAGTCGCTCCAGCACCGCGCGCTCGTCTCGCTGCAGAAGCAGCTCGCCAGGCGCGGCGAGAGCTAACGTCACACCGTGGCACTCGAGGTCGGGATCGTCGGCCCGCCGGGCGGCGGCAAGACGTCGCTCTTCACCGCGCTGACGCGCGCGGGCGGCGGCGAGTACGGCAAGACGAACGTCGGCGTCGCGCCGATCCGGGACCCGCGCCTCGACGCGCTCGCGGAGGTCGTGCACGCCCGCAAGGTGACGCCCGCGACGATCCGCGTCCAGGATGTGCCGGGCTCGGCGGCCTTCGGAGACCTGCGGCAGGTCGACGCGCTGCTCGTCGTCGTCCGCAGCCCGGAGCAGCTCGAGGAATTCCGGCTCGAGCTGCTCGTCGCCGACCGCGACCACGTCGAGCGCCGGCTCGAGCGGGTCGGCAAGCAGGCGAAGTCCGGCGACCCGAAGCTGCGGGCGGAGGTCGAGGAGCTCGAGCGGGTGCTCGCCCACGCCGACGCCGGCCGGTCGCTCGCCGACTACGACGGCACGCTGCCGCCGGAGCTGGAGCCGCTGACGACGAAGCCGCTGATCGCGTTCGAGAACGGCCCGGGCGGGATCGACCTGAAGCTGGAGGCGGAGCTGGCCGAGCTCGACGACGAGGAGGCGGCGGCGTTCCGCGACGGCGGCACGTCGGCGCTCGACGACGTCGCGTCGCGGCTGCGCGACGCGCTCGACCTGATCACGTTCTTCACCGCGGGCGAGAAGGAGACGCGCGCGTGGACGCTGCGGAACGGGCAGACCGCGCTCGATGCGGCCGAGGCGATCCACTCCGACATCGCGCGCGGGTTCATCCGCTGCGAGGTGGTCGACTGGCAGGAGCTGGTCGAGGCCGGCTCGCACGCCGAGGTCGCGAGGCGGGGCCACCAGCGTCTCGAGGGCAAGACCTACGTCGTTCGCGACGGCGACGTCCTGAACATCCGCTTCAACGTCTAGACCCCGATCAGGACGACGCCCGCCAGCGTCAGTGCCACACCCGCCCGCTGCAGCGGCGCGACGCGCTCGCGCAACACGGTCGCGGCGAGCAGCACCGTCACCACCGGGTAGAGCGAGGCCAGCACGGACGTCAGCGACACGAGCCCGTGGCCCGACGACGCCGCGTAGAAGACGTTGCCGAGCGTGTCCCCGATACCGACCGCGGCCGCGATCGCGAGCTCGCGCGGGCGCAGGCGGAGCGGCGTTCGCGTCCCCGCGACCGCCGCCGCGACGATCAGCAGCGCCGTCGTGCGGAAGGTCAGCGACGCCCACCAGAAGTCGACCTTGCCGGCGGCGTGCATCCACGGGAAGTACGTGCCGAAGCCGACGGCCGCGAGCAGCGCCAGCCCGACGCCGGTGGCGATGCGGGGCGACCCGTCCCGGTGCTCGACGGAGGCGAGGCCGACGCCGAGCAGCGCCGCCGCCACGCCGGCCACCTGCACCGTCGACGGGTTGTCGCCCGTCGTGACGCCGTAGACGACCGGCACCACCGCCGAGATGCCGGCGATCGGCGCGACGACGCTCATCGCCCCGACCACCATCCCGCGGTAGTACGCGAACAGGCCCAGCATGCCGCCGACCGCCGCGACGCCCGCGTAGAGCACGGCGGGGCCGCGGGGGCCGTCTCCGCGCGCGAGGATCGCGAGGGCGATCGCCGCGTCCCCGCCGATCTGCGCCCAGAAGAGCACGCGCAGGACACCGAGCGTCCGGCTGACGAGCGGGCCGAAGAAGTCGGCGAAGCCCCAGACCAGGCTCGCGCCGAGCGCCAGCAGGAGGGGGGTCAAGCGACCGGGCGGGTGGCGGCGATCGCGTCCAGCGCGTTCGCGTGGTAGAGCGCCGCCGCCTCGGCGGTGCGCGCGCCACGCGCGTCGTGGTGGACGGCGACGCAGTGCAGCACCTCCGCGAGCTGCGCCGCCGACAGGCCCTCCGCGCGCTGCTCGACGAGCCGCAGCCCGAGGTGCACGTGCCCGAGCAGGCGGCCCTCGTCCGTCGGTGCGAACGACGGCCCGGCGCCCAGCTCGAGCGTCCGCCCAACGTCGTGCAGGAGGGCGGCGGCGAGCAGGAGGTCGCCGCGCAGGCGCGGGTGGAGCTGCGCGGTCTCGCGGCAGAGGGTCGCGACGCCGACGGTGTGCTCGAGCAGGCCGCCCGCGTAGGAGTGGTGGTCGTCCTGCGTCGCGGGGAACGCGCCGAGGTCGCGGTCGGCGAGCACCGCGCGCACCGTCGCCGCGAGCCCGGGATGCGAGAGCTCGGCCACGAGGAAGTCGAGGAAGCCGGCCAGCTCCTCGCGGTCCCGGCGGATCGCCGGCGTCAGCGACGCCGGGTCGACGTCGGCGGCCTCGAGCGAGCGCACGTCGAGCTGCAGCCGGTCGCGGAACCGCTCGACGCGGCCGAGCACGCGCACCGCGTCGCCCTCGGCGAAGCGGCCGTCGAGCAGCTCGACGTCGTTCCAGACGCGGGCCTCGATCCGCCCCGTCGGGTCGACGAGCTCGAGCGCGAGGTAGGGGGCGCCGCCCTTCGTGCGCAGCTTCCGCTTCGTCCGGACCGCGTAGACGGCTTCGACGACCCGGTCCTCGGCGAGCTCCGAGATCGACACCGGCCCAGCCTACCGCCGTGCCCAGATGCGGAAGCCGGCGGGGTCGTCGCGCCCCAGGCCGACGTCCTCGAGCACCGCGGCCGCCTCCCTGCGGCGCCAGCCGAGGGCGCCCGCCAGGTCGGCCGCCGTCGCCTCGCCGGCGGCGGCGAGCACGATCGAGGCCAGCTCCCGCCGCGCCTCGTCGCGCGGCGGCAGGCGCTTCGGCAGGCGCCACTTGCGCGCCAGCAGGTCGTGGGCGAGCGACCCCCAGGTGCTGCCCTCCTCGACCAGGAACGCGTTCGTGACGACGAGCCGGTGATGCAGCGACGCGAGCCGGCGGTCGACCTCGCGCTTCGGGAGCGCTGTCACCTCGCGCAGCTGCGGTCCGGTCAGCGGGCCCAGCTCGCGGAGCGCCGCAACCACCGGGTCGCCCTCGTCAGCGTCCTCCCCGTTCGCAGCGACCAGCGTCGGCACGAGGCGCGGCGCGACGCACGCCGCCGACCGGGCGAGGTGCTTGCCGACGCACGCCAGCCCCTGGCGGGGCAGCTCGTCCTTCGCCCACCAGAGGAAGTTGATCTCCTCCGCGTTCCAGTCGGTCTGCTGGAGCCCGGAGACCTGCTCCCAGAGCGACGGCAGGATCACGTCCGCCTTCGGGAAGAGCAGCGAGAGACCCGCGCGGTCGATCCAGGCGGCAGCCCGCTTCAGCGTCCGGATCACGCCGTCTAGTCTGCACGGGATGCCGACCGTCCGGCCGTTCCGAGCCCTCCGCTACGACACCACGGTCGCCGGGCCGCTCGAGACGCTCGTCGCGCCGCCCTACGACGTGATCTCGGAGGAAGCGCGGCGCGACTACCTCGCCCGCAGCCCGTACAACGTCGTGCACCTGACGCTGCCCGACTCGGAGGAGCAGGCCGCGCGCGACCTCGCCGAGTGGCGCGACCGCGGCGTGCTCGTGCCCGACGAGGAGCGCTACTGGTGGGTGGCCCAGGACTACGTCGGGCCGGACGGCGTGGCGCGCACGCGGGAGGGCGTCGCCGCGTCGATCCCGGTGACGCCCTACGAGCGCGGCGAGGTGCTGCCGCACGAGCGCACGCACGCCGGCCCGAAGGAGGGGCGGCTCCGCCTGCTGCGCGCGACGCGAACGCAGCTCGAGCCGATCTTCCTCCTCTACGACGCGGAGCCGGTGTTCCAGCGTCCCGAAGGCGAGCCGGCCGTCGACGTCGAGGAGGGGCTGGTGCGGACGCGGCTGTGGCCGGTCGAGGGGGGCGAGCTGACGATCGACACGCCGCTCTTGATCGCCGACGGGCACCACCGCTACGAGACCGCGGTCGCCTACCGCGAGGAGGCGCCGGCGGCGACGCACATGCTCGCGATCCTCGTCTCCGCCCGCGCGCCGGGCCTGGAGATCTTCCCGACGCACCGGCTCGTGCAGGCGGTCGGCGACGTCCCCGGCGAGGAGGTCCCGGCTCCCGACGGCGGGGTCACGCTCTACCGCGGCGGCAGGTACCTGCGCGTCGCGAGCGAGGACGACTTCGGGCCGAGGGTCGTCGAGTCGTTCCACCCGGAGGGCGTCACCTACACGCCGTCCGCGGCCGAGGCGATCGCGACGGTCGACCAGGGGGAGGCGGTCGCCGCCTTCCTGCTCCAGCCCGTGACCGTCGAGCAGGTCGCGCGCTTTGCGCACGCGGGCGAGACGATGCCGCAGAAGTCCACGTTCTTCTACCCCAAGCTGACATCGGGTCTTCTCTTTCACCCACTGGCGTAGGCTTGACGGAGCCAGCAAATAGCGGAGGCGCCGGCGTGTACGGCGCCGGAGCGGAAGATTGGCTGACCAGTTGTCGAGCGGCGCGCGACGACGTCGCGCGCGTGCTCGCGGAGCTGCCGGGGCGCGCCGAGCGCGAGCCCGTCGTCGGCGCGGGCGAGGGCGGCGACGAGACGACGGCGATCGACGCCGCCGCCGAGCGTGCGATCCTCGAGCACTTCCGCGGCCACCGGCTCGTCAGCGAGGAGGTCGGCAGCTCCGGCGACGGGCGCTTCACGATCGTCGTCGACCCGATCGACGGCTCGGTGAACGCGAAGCGCGGCATCCCGTTCTTCTCCATCTCGATCGCGGTCGCCGAGGGCGACACGATGGACGACGTCGTCTTCGGCTACGTCTTCGACTTCGGCAGCGGCGAGGAGTGGACGGCGACGCGCGGCGGCGGCGCCTTCCTCGACGGTCGCCCGCTCGCGGAGCGCCCGAAGGACCAGCTGGAGATCCTCTCCTTCGAGGCGACGACGACCGCCACGGTCGCGCGGGACGTCGCCCGCTTCGACGGCGTTGCGCACCGGCTGCGGATCATGGGCTCGCTCGCGATCACGCTCTGCCACCTCGCCGCCGGCCGCGTCGACGGCGTCGTCTCGCTGAAGGCGGCGCGCTCGGTCGACATCGCCGCAGCACAGCTGTTGGTGCGGGAGCAGGGCCTCGCGATCGAGCTGCCGGACGCGCCGCCGTTCGGCGCGGCGCCGCTCGACCTGGTCGGACGTTCGCGCGTCGCCGCGGCGGGGAACGAGCAGTTGTGTCGCACGCTGACGGACGCGCTCCGGTCGTAGAGGTCGGCTGCTCCGGCTGGAACTACGCGCACTGGCGGAACGGCGTCTTCTACCCGCCGGGCTGCGCGCCGCGGCTCTGGCTCTCCTACTACGCGCGCCACTTCCCGACGGTCGAGGTGAACACCACCTTCTACCGCCTGCCAAGGGAGAGCTCGGTCGCCCGCTGGGTGGCGGAGACGCCGCCCGGCTTCACGTTCGCGGTCAAGGTGAGCCGCTACGTCACGCACGTGAAGCGGCTGATCGACGCGCACCTGCACCTGCCGCTGCTCTACGAGCGGATCCGGCCGCTCCTGCGGTCGCCGAAGCTCGGGCCGCTGCTCTGGCAGCTGCCGCCGACGTTCCGGGCCGACCTCGACCGGCTGGCGGCGACGCTCGAGCACCTGCACGACGGCCACAGGCACGCGTTCGAGTTCCGGCACCCGTCCTGGTTCACCGAGGAGACGATGACGCTGCTGCGCGAGCACGGCGTCGCGCTCGTGATCGGCGACCGGCCCGAGGTCAACGCCTTCCAGACGCGCGAGCTGACGGCCGACTTCACGTTCGTCCGCTTCCACAGCGGCACGCGCGGCCGGAACGGCAACTACTCGCACGCCGAGCTCGACGAGTGGGCGGAGCGGCTCGCGCGCTGGGGGCGCGAGGTGGACGTGTACGCCTACCTCAACAACGACTGGGAGGGGTACGCGATCGAGAACGCGCGCTACCTCCGGGGGAAGCTACTCTCGGTGCATGGTCACGCGTGAGCAGGTGCTGGAGGCGCTCGGCCGGGTGATCGACCCGGAGCTGCGCCGCCCCGTGACCGAGCTCGACATGGTGCGCGACGTCACCGTCGACGGCGACCGCGTCGCGGTCACGATCGCGCTCACCGTGGCCGGCTGCCCCCTCCGCTCGAGCTTCGAGGACCAGGTGCAGGCGCATGTCGGGACGCTCGAGGGCGTCGGCAGCGTCGAGCTGCACTTCGACACGATGACCCCCGACGAGCGCGCCGCGCTGACGACGAAGCTGCGCGGCGGGGTCGAGCCCCGCGGCATCCAGCTCTCCCCGACCACCCGCGTGCTCGCCGTCGCCTCCGGCAAGGGCGGCGTCGGCAAGTCCTCGCTGACCGTCAACCTCGCCGCGGCGCTCGCCGCGCTCGGCCGCGAGGTGGGCGTGCTCGACGCCGACATCTACGGCCACTCGGTGCCGCACATGCTCGGCATCTCGCAGCGGCCGGTCGTGGTCGACAAGATGATCGTGCCGCCGGTCGCGCACAACCTGCGCCTGATGTCGATCGGGTTCTTCCTCGACGACAACGAGCCGGTGATGTGGCGCGGCCCGATGCTGCACCGCGCGCTCGAGCAGTTCCTGCAGGACGTGCACTGGAGCAACGAGCTCGACGTGCTCGTCGTCGACATGCCGCCCGGCACCGGCGACGTCTCGATCTCGCTCGGCCAGCTGCTGCCGCGTGCCGAGGCGATCGTCGTCACGACGCCGCAGCCGCTCGCGCAGGAGGTCGCGTCGCGCGCGGCGACGATGGCGCAGAAGACAGGCATGCGCCTCGTCGGTGTGGTCGAGAACATGACCTCGGAGGTCTTCGGCTCGGGCGGCGGCGACCGGCTCGCGGAGGAGCTCGGCGTGCCGCTGCTCGGCCGCGTCCCGCTCGACGCCCGCCTCCGCGAGGCGGGGGACGCCGGCGTCCCGCTCGTCGTGGCCGCGCCTGACGACCCGACGGCCCGCGCGATCACGGAGATCGCGCGCACGGTCGACGAGAGCCGTGCGGGTGGCTTCACGCGCACGCTCCCGCTCGTCTCGTAGGCGCGTGGCGGCGGCCGCCTTTTTCGACCTCGACCGGACGCTGATCCGGCGCTCGTCGGCGCTCGCCCTCGCCGGGCCGTTCCGGCGCGCCGGGCTGATCTCGCGCTCCGACCTCGTGCGCTCCGCGCTGTGGCAGGCGCTCTTCTCGCTCCGCGGCGCCGGCGCCCGCACCGTCCGCGTGCTCGCCGAGAACGGGATGAGGGTCCTCGAGGGGTTCACCGTCGAGGAGCTCGAGCAGCTGGTCGGCGACGCGATGGAGCCGATCCTGCGACCGCTCGTCTACGCGGAGCCGCTGCGGCTGGTGCAGCAGCACCGTGAGCGCGGCGAGCGCGTCTACGTCGTCTCGGCGACCCTGCAGGAGATCGTCGAGCACATCGCGGTCGACCTCGGCTTCGACGGCGCGATCGGCTCCACGTGCGAGGTCATCGACGGCGTCTACACCGGGCGCACGCTGCGGGCGGCCCACGGCGAGGGCAAGGCGGACGCCGTGCGGGAGCTGGCCGCCGCCGAGGGGATCGACCTCGCCGCCTCGACCGCGTACTCGGACTCCCACAGCGACGTGCCGTTCCTCGAGGCCGTCGGGCACCCCGTCTGCGTGAACCCCGACCGCCGGCTGCGCCGTGTCGCGCGGGAGCGCGGCTGGCCGGTCCTCGAGTTCTCGGCGCGGGTGCGGCGTGCGGCCTGAGGAGGCGCTGCCGCGCCTCGAGGCGCTCGGCTTCCGGCGCGAGGACGCCGAGACGCTCGCCGCGCACTTCCTCGACGCCGAGCGGCGCGGCCAGGCCGGCCACGGCCTCTCGCGGATCGAGTGGCTGGAGACGTGGGAGATCCTCGAGACGGCGGCGCGGCCCGAGCGGGTCGTCCGCGAGCCGGCGTACGAGCGGTGGCACTCGCGCGGCGCGCTCGGCTACCTGGCGCTCGCCGCCGCGGTCGAGGCGCAGCTCGCCGACCCGCCGGAACGCGTGCGGCTCGTCGTCTGCCGGCCCGCGTTCCCGACCGGCGCCCTCGGCTACTGGGCGCGGCGATTGGCTCTCGGCGGGCTGGTGGCGCTCGTGACGGCGACCTCGCCGCGGCGCCTGCCGCACCCGGACGGCGGCGCGCCGCTGGCGGGCACGAACCCGGTCGCGATCGCGATCCCCTCCAGCGACGGCCGGCCGGTGGTCGCCGACGTCTCGATGGGCGCGGTCACCTACGGAGCCGTGCTCGCCGGCGAGGCGCGCCCGGAGGAGCTCGTCCCCTTCGGCGGGCCGCAGTCCCACAAGGCGTTCGCGCTCGCCGTCGGCCTCCAGCTGCTCGTCGACGCGCTCAGCCCCGAGCCGGGCTTCGGCGCGGTGCTGGTCGTGGCCCGGCCGGAGGCCGACCCGGTGCCGGCGCTGCGCGAGCTCGCCGCGGGCGTCCGGCTACCCGGCGACGCGTACGGCTAGGCCGGGAAGCCGGGCTCGTTCCGGATCGCCGCGAAGTCGGAGTCCTTGCGCGCGTGCTCCCGGTAGCGCGGGTCGAGCTCGATCGCGCGCTCGAGGTGCAGCAGGGCGTCGAGGTGTCGCCGCCCGCGTGCCTCCATGCAGGCGAGGTTGTAGAGCAGGGCGGGCTCGTCCGGCCGGTCGGCGAGCGCCTCCTCGTGGATCCGGATCGCCTCGTCCCAGTCCTCGGCGTTCGCGGCCGGCACCGCGGCGAACATCGCCTCCCACGCCGAGACCCGGTACGCCTCACCGGGCTTGCCTCCGACCGCGAGCACGACGGCGTCCTCCGTCAGCGCCACCGCGCCGCGGCGCAGCTCCGGGTCCGAGATGTGGACGAGCTGCGCCTGACCCAGCTCGAGCTCGTCGTCCCCCACCGTGAAGCGGACGCGGCCGCGCAGCACGAGGTAGAGCTCCTCGTGGCCGAGCTGCCGCTCGGTGTGCGACTCGACGATCTGGCCGCCGACCTCGGTGGCGGTGTACGCATTGACGCCGAAGGCGCCGATCCCGAACCGCCGGCGCACGGGGCGCCAGACGAAGCCGTCCGGCATCTCGATCCGGTCGAGCCCGTCGACGTGGACGATATTCATGCGAGCAGCTCCGCGAAGCGCGGGTCCTCGCGGATCGGGTCGAGGTCGGTGTCGTGTCCCATGTACTCGCGCACCTCGCGCTCGTTCAGCTCGAACGCGCGCCGCAGGTGCGCGAACGCGGCGCCGGCGTCGCCGGCGAGCGCGTCGAAGCAGGCGGCGTTGTACCAGTGGCCCCACATCGTCGGGTCCTGGTCGATCAGGGCCTGCAGGATCGCGCGCGCCTCGTCCGGGTGGCCCGTGCGCCGCAGCGCGTCCGCGACGGCGAACGAGTCCCAGCCGCCCGCGTGGAACGGCTCGCCGACGCTGGCGCCGACCGCGAGCACGATCGTGCTCGGCTCCTCGGCGACGGCCGTCCGCCAGTCGCCCGCGCCGACGAACACGAGCGTGCCGGCCGGCGCGTCGGCGGTCTCGACCCCGACCGTGAACCTCGCGCGGCCGCGCACGACGACGTAGAGCTCCTCGTTGCCGCTGTCCTCCTCGTGCGGCGGGATCAGCTGGCCGCCCGTGTCCGCCGTCCACGCGTTGATCCCGGCGGGCCGGAAGCCGAGCGTGTGGCGGAGCGGCAGGAGGGTGCTGCCGCGGTGCTCGACCGGCTCGAGCTCGTCGAGCGAGAGGACGCGATAGCCGTCGCTCACCGGCTGCGCAGCTCCTCGAGCACGACCGGGTCGATCCGCTCGACCCCCTCGGCGCGCTCCTCCAGGTTCTCCGTCCCGGTCCACGCGGCGAACGCGCGCTCGAGCGTGCCGTCGTAGCCGAGCGCCGCGAGCCGCTGCGTGAGCTCCGCGCGCAGGGCGTCGTCGACCTCGAGCCACTCCTCGCGCGGCGTCTTGCCGAAGAGGAGCGTGTGGATGCGCTGGATCCGCGCGAGCTCGGCGATCGGCCGCTCGTGGTCGTCGACACGGAGATCGACCAGGACGTCGCTGAGCCCGCCGTACCCGCCGTCGCGCTCGACGACGAGCAGGGCCGCAGACTGCTGGCCGCGGCGGTCGCCGCCCGCGGCCTGCGCGGCCGCGAGGCCCTCGAGCAGCCGCTCGGCGAGCGGGCGGCCCTCGCTCGCGGCGAAGGCCGCGGCGAGCGCGTCGACCGTCTCCGGGCCGGCCAGGATGTTCCCCTGCGCCGCGAAGCCCGGCCCGGCGATCCCGCCCGCCCAGTCCATGCACTCCGACCCGGTGAACGTCGCGCTGCCGCCCCGGGCGTCGACGACCCCGAGCTGGCGATGGTCGCGCCCGTCGTCAGCCTCGGTCAGGCGGCGCACGACCTCCTCCGCCTCGAGGCCGTCGCGCAGGAGCGCGAGCCCGTCGGGGCCGTAGCGCGGGTTCGCGTACGCCTGGGTCGCGATCGCGCCGGCGCCCGGCTCCGCCCACGGCACGACGGAGCCGACGGCGAGGAACTTCGACTGCGTGGCGACGCCCCACTGGCCGGCGTCGAGGTCGCAGGCGGCGATCGAGAAGGTCGCGACCACCGGCTCAGCCATAGGTCAGCTCCGTCAGGTCGAGCTCGAGCAGCGCCGGGTCGTCGACGAGCGCCGACGCGACCTCCGGCCGGCGCAGCGCCGCCTTCACCTCGTCGGCGCTCCTCGCGCGCACGACGACCGGTCGCCCCTCGGCGTGCGCCGCGCGAAGCGCCTCGTCGTCGGGCCGGTCGAGCACGAGCGCGTCACCCAGGTCGAGGTCGCCCTCGAGCGCGATCTCGGGCACGCGCCGTCCCGTCGCCCCGAACCAGCGCTCCCTCACTCCGGGGCCCCCAGGAAATGCGCAGCATCTTCTGGGGCGGTCATAGCGCGATCGTGTCCCCCGGCTCGAGCCGTTCGACCTGCGCGTCCGTCAGCTCGGCCAGCCGGTCGGGCGTGCCGGTCAGGAGGCCGAACGTGCCCCAGTGGCACGGCACGCAGCGCGGGTTGCCGAGCAGCTCGAGCGCGAGCGCCGCCTCCTCGGGCCCCATCGTGAAGTGGTCGCCGATCGGCAGCACCGCCACGTCCGGCTTGTACAGGCGCGCGATCAGCTGCATGTCGCCGAAGACGCAGGTGTCGCCGGCGAAGTAGACCGACGTCCCGTCGGCGCGGATCACGACCCCCGTCGGCTCGCCGGTGTACGAGAGGTCGGGCGCCGAGCTCGAATGGAAGGCGTTCGTCATCGTGAAGCGGATCCCGGAGACCTCGACGGTGCCGCCCTTGTTGAAGGCGATCAGGTCGGACTCGGCGACGCCGTTCTGCGAGAGCCACGCGCAGAGCTCGACCATGCCGAGCACCTTCGCGCCGGTCGCCTGCTGGAACGCGGCGACGCCGCTCACGTGGTCGCCGTGGCCGTGCGTGACGTAGATCGCGTCCGCCCGCTCGGGAGTCTTCTCGGCGTCGGGGAAGGTCGGGCCGTCGGGGAACGGGTCGACGTAGACGCGCTGCCCGCCGTCGGTGTCGAGCCGGAACGATGCGTGACCGAGCCAAGTCAGTGTCGCCATGTCGCGTGATTCCTTTCGGTTCCTGGACCGCGTGAGCATAGAAGGACCGTCCGGCTCCAGGGCGAAGCTACTCGGCAGTGGGACGTCGCGTTCTCCCGTTCGCGCTCGCGGTGATCGCGGCCCTCGCCGACGCGCGCGGCGCGCACGGGCTCGCCTTCGACGCGCTGCTCGCCGCCGTCCCGTTCGCGGCCGTCGCGGCGCTCGTCGCCTTCGGCGACTGGCTCGAGAATCGCGCCGCGCCCTTCGGCGGGATCCAGGCGCTGCTGTGGACGCTCGTGCTCGCGATGCTCGTCCTCTCGTGCGCGGCGCGCTCGCCGGCGTCGGCGATGCACACGCTGCCGCCGCTCGGCCGCTCGGCGCTCGAGGCCTGCCTCGGCCTCTTCGCGCTCAAGGCGTGCGTCGGCCTGGTGCCGCTGCTCCGGCGCACCAGCCTGCCGCGACCCGCGAAGCCCTAGAGGGGAAGCGCGTGCGCGGCGGAGCGCGCGACGTCGATCAGCGGCTGCACCGCGAAGAACGAGCCGACCGTGACGACGAGGCAGAGCAGCACGCCCGCCCCGAGCAGCAGGTCGCGCGGCGGCGAGCCGCCGGCGGGTGAGAGCTGGAGCTCGGCGGTGTCGCGGAAGTACATCGCGCGCACGATGCCGAGGTAGTAGTAGGCGGAGATCATCGTCGCGACCACGCCGACGACGATCAGCCACCACCAGCCGCGGTCGTACGCGGCGGAGAAGACGTAGAACTTGCCGATGAAGCCGCCCGTCAGCGGGAAGCCGAGGAAGCCGAGCATGAACACCCACATGGCGACTCCGAGGAACGGCCGCTCCCAGCCGAGCCCGGCCAGGTTCTGGAGCGTGACCGGCGCGCCGAGCTCGCGCTCGCGGGCGGCGACGACGGCGAACGAGCCGACCGACATCGCCGCGTACGGGATCAGGTAGTAGAGGAGCGCCCGCGCGCCGAGCTGGTTCGCCGCCGCGACGCCGATCAGCATGAAGCCGGCGTGCGACACGGACGAGTAGGCGAGGATGCGCTTGACGTTCCGCTGGACGAGCGCCGCGATGTTGCCCCAGGCGAGCGACGCGATCGCGACGGCCGCGATCGCCCACGTCCACAGGTGGCGCTCCGCGGGGAACGCGACCGAGAGCACGCGGTAGGTGACCACGAGCGCGGCGATCTTCGTCGCGGAGGACATGAACGCCGTCACCGGCGTCGGGGCGCCCTGGTACGCGTCGGGCGTCCACATGTGGAACGGCGCCGCCGACGACTTGAACATCAGCCCGACGATCACCATCGCGAGCCCGACGACGAGCATCGCGTCGTGGGCGTGGCCGGCGGCGGCGATCCGGTCGAAGCCGAGCTGGCCCGTGATGCCGTAGACGAGCGCCGACCCGAAGAGCAGCGTGGCCGAGCCGACCGCGCCGACGACCAGGTACTTGAGGCCCGCCTCGAGCGACCCGATCAGGTCGATGTCGATCGCCGTCAGCACGTAGAGCCCGATCGAGAACCACTCGAGCCCGAGGAACAGCGTCATCAGGTTCGACGCCTGGACGAAGAAGAGCATCCCGGCGCCGGCGGCCGTCAGCAGCGCGTAGTACTCGGCGACGTGCTCGTCGCGCCAGCGCTCGCCGTAGGAGACGAGCACGGTCGCGGCGCCGGCGCCGGCGATCAGCACCTGCGCGAGCGCGCCCCAGCGGTCGCGAACCATCGCGTCGTGCACGACGGTCGTCACGTGCGCCGTCTTCGCGTCGAGCACGACCGCGAGCACGAACGCGGTCGCGAAGCCGGCGAAGCCGAAGAACGCCGCGACGCCTCTGCGGGCGCGGGCCGGCACGAAGACGGCGGCCATCAGCAGCACGCCCGCAGCCGCGAGCAGCGCCAGCTCGGGCGCCAGCGCGAACCAGTCGATGTGCGGCTTCGCGATCACGGCGCCGAGTGGTCGATCTGCAGCGTCTGGAACGTGCCGTGCGGGAGCGAGACCTGCACGACCTGGCTCTCGTGGAAGGCGTGGCCCGAGATCAGGTTCGGCCAGGCGGAGAGGCCGACGAGGCAGAGGACGAGCGGCACGACGACGGCGACCTCGCCGAGGCGGAGGTCGAGCGCCGCGTCGGGCACCGCCGGGCCGACGTCGCGGTGCAGCACCGCGGAGATGAGCCGCAACATGTACATCGCCGCGAGCACCATCGCGACCGCGCCGACGACCGCCCATGCCCAGTGCTGCTGGAAGACGCCGGCGAGCATCAGGAACTCGCCCGCGAACGAGGACGAGAGCGGGACGGCGAGCGAGATGACCCCGATCGTCATCAGCGTGGTGGCGAGGATCGGGCGCCCGCGGGCCATGCCGCCGAGCAGCGCGAACTCGCCGGTCGACGTCCGGCGCTCGATCATCCCGGCGAGCAGGAAGAGCGTCGTCGAGATCAGCGCGTGGTTGACCATCTGGAGCACGGCGCCGTCGTAGCCGAGGCTGTTGTTCGCGAACAGCCCGAGCACGATCAGGCCGGACTGCGCGAGCGACGAGTACATGACGACGCCGCGGAAGTCGGGCGCGCGGAAGGCGAGCAGCGAGCCGTAGATCAGCGAGACGGACGCGAGCGCGAGGAGCAGCGGCCGCCACTCGTGCACGACGGTCGGGAACTGCGGGATCGCGATTCGCAGCAGCCCGTAGAGGCCCGCCTTCGACACGATCCCGGAGAGCACGGCCGAGACCTCGGGCGGCGACTCCCGGTAGGTGTCCGGCAGCCAGCCGTGCAGCGGGAAGAGCGGCGACTTGATCGAGAAGGCCGCGACGAAGCCGAGCCAGAGCCAGAGCGAGTGGCTCGTCCCCATCTTCGTCAGGTCGAACGTCCCCTGCTGGAGGCCGTAGACGACGATCGCGGCGAGCATCAGCAGCGAGCCGACGACCGTGTAGATGACGAACGTGATCGTGGCGCGCATCCGCCCGGGGCCGCCCCAGACGCCGATCAGCACGTACAGCGGGATCAGCATCGCCTCGAAGAAGGCGTAGAAAAGCAGGAGGTCCTGGGCCGTGAAGACGCCGACGATCGCGCCGGTCAGGAACAGCATCAGCGCGAAGTACGCGCGCGCCCGCTCCCGGCTCGCCCACCAGCCGTAGATCACGCAGGCCGCCAGCGTCACCACGGTGGCGCCGACGAGCCAGAGCGAGAAGCCGTACTGGCCGACGTGGTACGAGACGTGCAGGTCGCGGAACCACGATGCGTCCTGCCCGAGCTGGAGCCGCGACGAGCCGAAGTCGAACCGCGACGCCGCGCTGATCCAGAACGCGACCTCGACGAGCGAGATCAGCGCCGCGACCGAGCCGAGCCAGTACGCGGTCAGCGGCAGCACCGCGACGAGCAGCGCGCCGGCGATCGGCAGGAAGATCAGGATCGTGGTCAGCGAGCTGCTCATCGGACGGCCAGGAAGACGACGGCGAGGACGGCGAGCCCGCCGGCGAGGGCGAGCGCGTAGGAGCGGACGAGCCCGTTCTGGACGCGGCCGAGCTCGCGCGAGCCGAGCACGGCGCCGCCCGTGACGGCGGCGAGCGAGCCGGCGATCAGCGGCCGCTCGACGAGCGCGTACAGGCCCTGCGTGACGCGCTCGGCCGTGCGGTACCAGAGCAGGTCGTACAGCTCGTCCCAGTAGAGCTTTCGCTCGAGCGCCGGCAGCGCCCGCGGCACGGGCACGCGGCGCGCCGAGTAGAGCGCCCAGGCGACGCCGATCCCGGCCAGCCCGAGGGCGAGCGCGAGCCCGGACGACGCCCACTCCTGCGTCGACGTCGGCTCGACGAGCGCGGCTGCGACCGGGGCGAGCCAGTCGGACAGCGGATGCCAGATCGGAGCGAACTGGAGCCAGCCGCCGACCGCCGACAGCAGGGCGAGGACGGCGACCGTCCAGCGCATCGAGAGCGGCCCCTCCTGCCCGTGGTGCGCGTGGAAGTGCTCGCGCGCGAACGCGGTCGGCTCGCCGGTGAAGACGATGAAGTAGAGCCGGAACGTGTACAGGCCCGTCAGGAACGCGCCGGCCATCCCGGCCGCGTAGAGCACGTAGCCGTACGTGCCGTGCGCGAGCGTCGCGGAGAGGATCGAGTCCTTCGAGAAGAAGCCGGCGAACGGGAAGATGCCGACGAGCGCGAGCGAGCCGGTCAGGAAGACCGTCCTCGTGAACGGCATCAGCCGGCCGACGCCGGCGAGCTTGCGGATGTCCTGCTCGCCGACGACGGCGTGGATCGCGATCCCGGCCGCGAGGAAGAGCAGCGCCTTGAAGAACGCGTGCGTCATCAGGTGGAACAGCGCGTTCGGATACGCCCCCACGCCCGCGCCGACGAACATGTAGCCGATCTGCGACATCGTCGAGTACGCGATCACGCGCTTGATGTCGGTCTGCACGAGCGCGATCAGGCCGGCCATCAGCAGCGTCACCGCCCCGAGCCCGGCGGCGAGGTCCTGCACGACGTACGCCTTCTCGAACAGCGGGTGGCAGCGGACGATCAGGTAGACGCCGGCGGTCACCATCGTCGCGGCGTGGATGAGGGCGCTGACGGGCGTCGGGCCCTCCATCGCGTCGGGGAGCCACGTGTGCAGCGGCACCTGCGCCGACTTCGCGACCGCGCCGCCGAGCAGCCCGAGCGCGACGAGGTTCGCGACCGCGCCGCCGTGCGGCGAGGCGGCGAAGACGCCGAAGTAGTCGAGCCGGCCGGTCGTCGAGATCAGCAGGAAGAGCGCGAGCGCCATCGTCGCGTCGCCGAACGCGTTCATCACGAAGGCCTTCTTCGCCGCCGCGATCGCGGACGGGCGCTCCTGGTGGAAGCCGATCAGCAGGTAGCTCGAGAGGCCGACCATGCCCCAGCCGGCGAGCAGGAGGAGGAGGTTGCCGCCCTGGACGAGCAGGAGCATCGAGAAGACGAACAGCGACATGTACGCGAAGTAGCGCCGCTCCTCGTCCTCGCCGTCCATGTAGCCGACCGAGTAGGCGACGATCAGGCTGCCGACGCCGGCGACGATCAGCATCATCACGATCGAGAGCTGGTCGGTCAGCAGGGTCAGGCCGAAGTGGTAGCGGCCGGCCGAGAGCCAGGTCCAGGAGGTGGTGGCGTGGCCGCGCCGGGCGGCGCTCTCGCCCCACATCGTCGCGAAGGCGACGACGGCCGCGGCGAACGAGCCCATCGTCGTCGCCGTCGAGACGTAGGCGGCGGCACGGCGCGAGAGCCGCGTCCCGCCCGCGGTGATCGCGACCGTCGAGGCGAGCGGGAGCCCGAGGCAGATCCAGGCGGCCGCGTTCATCCGCGGAGCGTCCTCAGCTTGTCGACGTCGAGGTCGACCTGGCGGCGGCCCATGGCGACGATCAGGCCGAGGCCGACGACCACCTCCGAGGCCGCCACGGCCATCACCGAGATCGCGAACACCTGGCCGTCCTCGTGGCCATGCAGGCGCGAGAACGCGATCAGCAGCAGGTTCGCCGCGTTCAGCATGATCTCGACCGAGAGCAGGATGATCAGCGGGCTGCGCCGCAGCATCACGCCGAGCGCGCCGGTCGTGAACAGCAGCGCGCTCAGGACGACGTACCAGGAGATATCAGGCCCGTGCATCGCCCTCCTGCCGCCGTGCGTGCGCGCCGAGGACGACGCCGCCGACGGCGGCGACGAGCAGCACGATCGACGTCACCTCGAAGGCGAGGAGGTGGTCGGTCAGGAACAGGCGCCCGATCGCCGCCGGCGTCCCGAACGAGCGCGCGATGTGGGCCGGCTGCGACAGGAAGCCGCCCGCCTTCAGCCCGACGACGACGCACACCTCGGCGAGCACAGCGCCGCCCGCGAGCACGGCGCCGACCGCCTGCCACGACGGCCCGCCCGACCACGGCGACTCCTCGGTGCGGTCGCCGAGGTAGGCGATCACGAACAGGAACATCACCATCACGGCGCCGCCGTAGACGAGCACCTGCCCCGCGGCGACGAACTCGCCGGCGAGCAGCAGGTAGAGGACGGCGAGGGACGCGAGGTTCCCGATCAGCGAGAGCGCGGAGTAGAACGGGTTGCGGAAGCTGACGACCGCGAGCGCGGAGGCGAGGCACGCGAACGCGGCGACCACCCACACGGCCCAGACCAGGAAGTTCGCCACTACGAGTGGTCCTTGTAGTACGGGATCGGCGTGTCGTAGAGGCCCGGGTCGGCGACGGGGACCTTCTTCACCGGCGGCGCGAGCAGCATGTCCTTCGTGTAGATGAGGTCGTCGCGGTTGTACTCGGAGATCTCGAAGTCGTTGCCGAGCGTGATCGCGTCGAACGGGCACGCGAGCTCGCAGTACCCGCAGAAGATGCAGCGCGACATGTTGATCTCGTAGATGCGCGCGTAGCGCTCGCCCGCGGAGACCCGGTTGTCCGGGGTGTTCTCGGCGGCGACGACCCGGATGCAGTCCGCGGGGCACGCCGCGGCGCAGAGCGAGCAGCCGACGCACTTCTCGAGCCCGTTCTCGTGGACGTTCAGGCGGTGCCGGCCGCGGTAGCGCGGGTACACGGGCCGCTTGTACTCCGGGTACTGCTGCGTGATCGGCTTCTTGAAGACCTGCTTCAGCGTCACGCCGAAGCCCTTGAGCGTGTTCGGGACGACGGCCATGGCGCTAGTACGCGACCACCAGCGCGGCGGTGATCAGGGCGTTGAGGGTCGCGACGGGCAGCAGCACCTTCCAGCCGAAGCGCATCAGCTGGTCGTAGCGGAGGCGCGGCTGCGTCGCGCGCAGCCAGATGAAGATCGTGACGAGTGTGAACAGCTTCAGCACGAACCAGATCGGGCCGAACTGGTCGAGCGAGTGCACCCATGGGAAGTGGTAGCCGTCGAAGAAGAGCGTCACGCAGAGGCCGGAGAGCGTGAGCATGTTGATGTACTCGGCGGCCTGGAACAGCCCCCAGCGCATCCCCGAGTACTCGGTGTGGTAGCCGGCCACGAGCTCGGTGTCGGCCTCCGGCAGGTCGAACGGCGGTCGCGAGGTCTCCGCGACGCCGCCGAGCATGAAGACCACCAGCCCGACCGCCTGCGGGATGAAGAACCACATCGTCGCCTGCTGCTTCGAGACGATGTCGGCCAGGTTCAGCGAGCGGCCCATCATCACGACGCCGAGCACCGAGAGGGCGAGCGAGACCTCGTACGAGACGAGCTGCGCGCAGGTGCGCATCGAGCCGAGCAGCGAGTACTTCGACTCGGAGGCCCAGCCGCCGACGATGAAGCCGTAGATGCCGATCGAGCCGAGCGCGAAGATCAGGATCAGCGAGATCGGGATGTTGACGACGCTGCCGCGGATGTAATGGCCGCCGATCGTCCAGCCGTTCCCCCACGGCAGCACGCTGAAGGCGGCGAGCGCCGTGAACATCGAGACGACGGGCGCGATGATGTAGAGCGGCTCCTTGGCCGCCATCGGCGCGAACGCCTCCTTGCGGATCAGCTTGACGAGGTCGGCGATCGGCACCAACAGGCCCTTGGGGCCCGCCCGGTTGGGGCCGTAGCGGAGCTGCATGCGGCCGAGCACCTTCCGCTCGAGCCAGGTCGTGAACGCGAAGAACAGCATCACGACGTTGATCACGAGGAACGCCTTCGGCAGCGTGATCCACCAGGCTTCGTGCATCACGCGCTCACCTCCACTGTCGGGTGGAGGTCGCCGGCGTGCTCCTCGGCGACGCGGACGACGCCGGCGGCGAGGTCGCGCGCGATGCGCGCGCGCAGCTCGACCGACGTGCCATTCGAGGAGACGGTGACCGTCTGGCCGTTGCGGATCTTGCGGGCGCGCGCGTCGGCGGGCGAGAGCTGGAGCTCCGCGTCGGGCCGCTGGAAGTGCAGCTCCGGCGTGCGGTCGACGGCGGCGCCGCTGAAGAGCGGGCGGTACGCGACCAGGCGCAACCCCTCGTTGGTGTCAGACACCTTCAAGGTGTCTGACACCGGTTGGGCTTCGGCTTCCGCGCGCGGCGGGAGCTCGGCCCTCTCGCCGATCGCGCCGAAGGCGAGGCCGCCGAAGCAGCGGCCGGCGAGCTCCTCGAACACGACGGGGACGTGCGGCGAGAGCGCGACGCCGAAGCGCTCCGCGAGCTTCGAGACGACGGCGAGCAGGTCGGGGCACGGCGGCAGCACCGCGCGCCGCTGGCGCTGGAGCCGCCCCTCGAGGTTGACGGTGGTGCCGTCGCGCTCGAGGTAGCTCGTGCCGGGCAGGACGAGGTCGGCGATGCCGCGGAAGCAGTCCTCGAACATGCCGATGCCGATCACCGCGTCGGCGTCCGCCGCCATCGCCCGCACGCTCGCGTCGGTCGCCGCCTCGTCCCCGACGATCAGCAGCACGCGCGGCCGCTCGTCCGACGGCTCGCCGTCGCCGGCCGCGCTCCACGCGTCGGCGACGCCGCGGCCGTTCGCCGTGCGCGGCAGGTAGTAGACGTTCGCGGCGCCGAAGGTCGGACCGGCATGGTCGGTGACGAGCGCCTCGACGTCGCCGTCCGGCGCGCCGTACGTGACCGCCGCGCCGGCGCGGGCGGCTGCCTTCAGCCAGAGCTCGACGACCGGCGCGCGCTCGATCACCGGCTCGTCGCAGACGACGGCGATCGTCTTCGCGCTGCGCAGCGCCGAGAGCGGCGCGCGGTGCGCGTCGAGCCAGTCGGGCACCTCCTCCGGCAGCACCGCCGCGTGCGCGCCGAGGCCCTCGCGCAGCAGGCGCCCGAGCCCGTACGCCTCCTCGCACGTCTCGCCGCCCGAGAGCGCCGTCACCGTCGACGAGCCGCCGCGGCGCAACAGCTCCTCGGCCTGGTCGAGCGCCTCCTCCCACGAGATCCGTTCGAAGCGGCGCGGGCCGCCCTTGCGCAGAGGCTCGACGATCCGGTCCCGTGCCGTCAGATGGCTGTAGGCGAAGCGGCCCTTGTCGCAGAGCCAGCCCTCGTCGACCTCGGGGTGGTTGCGCGACTGGATGCGCTTGACCTTCCCCTCCCGCGTGGTGGCGCTGATGTTGCAGCCGACGGGGCAGAGGCCGCAGACGGTCGGCACGTTCTGGATCTCCCACGGCCGCCCCTCGAACCGGTACTGCGTCGACGTGAGCGCGCCGACGGGGCAGATCTCGGTCACGTTGCCGGAGAAGTGGCCGCGGTACGGCTCGTCCTCGAACGTCGCGATGATCGACTGCGCCCCGCGGTTGATCGCGACGAGCTGTCCGTCCTCGGCGACGTTCTCGCTGAACCGCGTGCAGCGGTAGCAGAGGATGCAGCGCTCGCGGTCGAGCGCGATCAGCGGCGAGATCGGGATCGGCTTCTCGAACGTCCGCTTCGGGAACTGCATGCGCGTGTTGCCGGGGCCGTAGCGGAAGGTCAGGTCCTGAAGTGGGCATTCGCCGCCCTTGTCGCAGACCGGGCAGTCGAGCGGGTGGTTCAGGAGCAGGAACTCGAGCGTGGCGTTCTGGCCCTCCGCGGAGGCCTCGGAGGTGCGGGCCGTGCGCACGACCATCCCGTCCTGGGCGGTCATCGTGCAGCCTGCCTGGAGCTTCGGCATCCCCTCGACCTCGACGAGGCACATGCGGCAGGCGCCGACGGGCGGCCCCAGGCGCGGCTCGTAGCAGAAGACGGGGATCTCGATCCCCGCCGCCTGCGCTGTCTCGACGAGGCCGGTGCCCTTCGGCACCTGCACGGTGCGCTCGTCGATCGTGACGGTCACCAGCTCCGGCGCGCTCATGCGGGCACCTCCGCGACGGGCGAGTGCGTGTGCATGGCGACGGGCGCGAGCACGTGGTCGAGCGAGGAGGAGCCGCCGAACGGGCAGCCGCCCTGGTCGATGTGCGCCTGGAACTCGTCGCGGAACTTCGCGATGTAGCTGGCGACGATGATCGCGTCGGAGTCGCCGAGCGGGCAGAGGCACTTGCCGTTGATGCGGTCGCAGACGTCGAGCAGCAGGTCGAGGTCGGCCTGCGTGGCGCGGCCGTCCTCGAGCTTGCGCAGGATCGCCGTCACCCAGCGGGTCCCCTCGCGGCACGGCGTGCACTTCCCGCACGACTCGTGCTCGTAGAACTCGGCGAAGCGGATGCCGAGCTGCACGATGCAGCAGCGGTCGTCGAGCACGACGATCCCCGCCGAGCCCATCGCCGTGCGCAGCTGCCCGAGCGAGTCGAAGTCGTAGCCGACGTCGATCTCGTCGGCGCGCAGGATCACGGTCGAGGAGCCGCCCGGGACGACCGCCTTCAGCTCGCGGCCGCCGGCGATCCCGCCGCCGAGGTCGTAGATGATCTCCCGCAGCGGCATGCCCGCCTCGATCTCGTAGTTGCCGCCGTTGACGACGTTGCCGCTGATCGAGACGACGCGCGTGCCGCGCGTGTTCTCGACGCCGAGCTTCGCGTACTCGGCGCCGCCCATGGCGATCACCTGGGGCACCGTCGTGATCGTCTCGACGTTGTTGACGACCGTCGGCGCCGCGTAGACGCCGGAGATGGCCGGGAACGGCGGCTTCGCGCGCGGCTGGCCACGCTTGCCCTCCAGCGACTCGATCAGCGCCGTCTCCTCGCCGCAGATGTAGGCGCCGGCGCCGCGGTGGACGACGATCGTGACGTCGCCGAAGACGTCCCGGTCGAGCTCTTCGAGGGCGTTGACGAGGATCTCGTAGGGGCCCGAGTACTCGCCGCGGATGTAGACGAAGACGTTCGTGCAGTCGATCGCGTGCGCGGTGATCAGGCAGCCTTCGATGAAGCGGTGCGGGACTCGCGACAGGATCTCGTTGTCCTTGAAGCTGCCCGGCTCGGACTCGTCGGCGTTGACGACGAGGTAGTGCGGCTTCGGCAGCTGCTCCTTCGGCGGCACGAACGACCACTTCCTGCCCGTCGGGAAGAACGCGCCGCCGCGGCCGCGCAGCTCCGACGCGATCAGCTCGTCCGTCACCTCCTTGGGCGTCATCGCGCGCGCCTTCGCGAGGGACTCGTAGCCGCCGACCGCCCTGTACTCGGCCAGCTTCGTCAGGTCGCGGTCGTCGGCGCCCGCGAGCACGATCGCCTGCGTCTCAGTCGCCACCGCGCAGCTCCTCGACGATGCCGGCGACGTCGTCGGCTCCGACGTGCGTGCGGTAGTGGTTGTCGACCGCCACGATCGTCCCCCAGCCGCACCCGCCGAGGCACTCGATCGTGCGCAGTGTCACCTTCCCGTCCGGGCTCGTCTCGCCTGCGCGGCAGCCGAGCTCGGACTCGAACGCCTCGACCACCTGCTGCGCGCCCACGACGGCGCAGGAGACGTTCGTGCAGACCTCGACCAGGTGCTCGCCGATCGGCGCGAGGTGGAACTGGTCGTAGAAGGAGGCGATCGACTTGCAGAACGCGGGCGTCACGTCGAGCGCGTCCGCGACCTCGCGCAGCGCGTCGGGCGACAGCCAGCCGTACTGCTCCTGCGCGAGCCGCAGCGCCGGCAGCACCGCGCTCCGCGAGTCGGGCGGGTACTTCGCGCGCTCGGCCTGGATCGCCTCGTACAGGCTCACCGGTCCACCTCTCCCATCACGGTGTCGAGCGAGCCGACGATCGCGATCATGTCCGCGATCAGCGCGTCGCTCATGCACGTCGCGGTGGCCTGGAGCGCGACGAACGACGGCGCGCGGAACTTGACGCGCCAGGGGCGGGGGCCGCCGTCGGAGCAGACGTAGCAGCCGAGCTCGCCGCGCGGCGACTCGATCGCGACGTACGCCTCGCCCTCGGGCACGCGGAAGCCTTCGGTGACGATCTTGAAGTGGTGGATCAGCGACTCCATCGACGTGTGGAGCTCGTGCCGCGGCGGGAGGACGACCTTGCGGTCGTCGGCGATCCACGGCTCGCCCTCCATGTTCTCGAGGCGGGCGAGGCACTGCTCGACGATTCGCACCGACTGCCGCATCTCGTCCATGTGCACGCGGTAGCGCGCGTACACGTCGCCGGCCTGGTAGACCGGCACGCGGAAGTCGACCTGGTGGTAGGCGAGGTACGGCTCGTCCTTGCGGATGTCCCAGTCGACGCCGGACGCGCGCAGCACCGGGCCCGACTGCCCGAGCGCGATCGCGTCCTCGGCGGAGAGCAGGCCGAGGCCCTGCGTGCGCTCGAGCCAGATCTTGTTGCGGGTCAGCAGCGTCTCGTAGTCGTCGATCGCCTTCGGCATCCAGTCGGTGAAGCGGCGGCACTCGGGGTAGAAGCCGCGCGGGATGTCCTCGGCGAGGCCGCCGACCTGGAAGTAGCGCGTGTGCATGCGGTAGCCGGCGACCAGCTCGAACAGGTCGAGGATCTGCTCCCGCTCCCGGAACGCGTACCAGAACATCGAGATCGCGCCGAGCTCGAGCGCCGACGTGCCGAGCCAGACGAGGTGCGAGTGGAGGCGGTTGAGCTCGCAGAGCAGCGTGCGCATCCACGTCGCCTTCGGCGGGATCTCGAGCTCGAGCAGCTTCTCGACGGCTGCGACGAAGACGTACTCGTTGTTCTGGAACGAGACGTAGTCGATGCGCTCCGGGTACGTGATGCACTTCCACCACGTCTTCTGCTCCATCGTCTTCTCGAAGCCGGTGTGCAGGTAGCCGATCACGGCCTCGAGGCCGGTGACGTCCTCACCGTAGAGGTCGACGATCAGGCGCAGCACGCCGTGCGTCGACGGGTGGTTCGGCCCGAAGTTGACCGTCAGCACGTCGCCCGTCGCCGCGATCTCGGGCGGCGTCACGAGCACCGTCGGCGTCGGCTTCGGGATCCGCGAGCCCTCGTAGATCGGGGCGCGGCCGGTCGTGCGCGGGGCGGTCGCCGTCACGGCTGTCCCGAGAACCTCACCGGCTCGCCGCCGACGGGGTAGTCCTTGCGGAGCGGGTGGCCCTCCCAGTCGTCGTCGAGGAGGATCCGCTTCAGGTTCGGGTGGCCCTCGACGCGGATGCCCATCAGGTCGAAGGCCTCGCGCTCGTGCCAGTCGGCGGTCGGCCAGACCGGGATCACCGTCAGCACCGGCTCGCCGTCGTCGAGCCACGTCTGGAGCCGCACGCGCCGCGGGTGCGGGCCGAGCGCGAGCAGGTGGTAGTTCATCGCGAAGCGCTTCGGCTTCGCGGCTGGCGTCGCCTGGTAGCCCTGCGTCATCGGCGTGTTGAGGTCGCGGCCGGCCGCGGTGCCGATGTAGCCCGAGATGCCGCGCCCGCCCCAGCCGAGGTAGTCGACCGCGGTGATGTCGGAGAGGAAGGTGAAGCCGCGGCCGCGCAGGTGCTCGGCGGCCTCGACGAGCGAGCCGGCCTCGACGACGAGCGTCGTCTCCCGGTTCCGCTCGACCGCCTCGACCAGCCCGGGGACGCCGTCCCAGTCGCTCACGAGGCGACGCTCCGGATCTGGTAGGCGGGCGGCACGCCGGCCTTGACGGCCTCGTGCAGGCGGACGATCCCCTCGACGAGCTGCTCCGGGCGCGGCGGGCAGCCGGGCACGTAGACGTCGACCGGGACGATCTTGTCGACCGACTGCACGACCGCGTAGTTGTTGAACATGCCGCCCGAGGACGCGCAGGCGCCCATCGCGATCACCCACTTCGGCTCGAGCATCTGGTCGTAGATCTGCCGCAGCGGCGCCGCCATCTTGTGGGAGACGCGGCCCGAGACGATCAGCAGGTCGGCCTGGCGGGGCGAGCCGCGGAACGGCTCCATCCCGAAGCGCGCGATGTCGTAGCGCGCGGAGACGATCGACATCATCTCGATCGCGCAGCACGCGAGTCCGAAGGTGTCGGGCCACATCGAGTTCGTCTGCGCCCAGGCGACCGCCTTCGCCAGCGTCGTCAGGCCGACGCGCTGCTCGAGGTTCGCGACCTCGTCCTCGAACTTCCCGGGCCCCTTGGTCGGCCAGAGCAGCCGCTCCGACTTCATACCGAGGTCGCGGAGGCGCCGGTCTACCGCCACTCGAGCGCTCCCTTGCGCCAGATGTAGACGTAGGCGACGAACAGGATGATCAGGAAGGTCAGGAACTCGAAGAAGCCGAACCAGGCCAGCTGGTGGAGGATCACCGCGAGCGGATAGAGGAAGACGATCTCGATGTCGAAGAGGATGAAGAGCATCGCCGTCAGGTAGAAGCTGACGGTGAAGCGCTGCCGCTTCGGCGGGCCCTGGGAGACGCCGGACTCGAACGGGATGGTGCGGGCGCGGACGCGCCGGTGCGGGCGCTGCGCGAGCAGGAAGCTCCCCGCCATCATCGTTGCCGGGATCGCGAGGGCGAACAGCCCGTAGATCGCGAACGGCAACCAGTCGTTGAACACCTCTCGCCTCCTCGCAGGTCCAGCGCCGGACGCTAGCAGGATCCCCGAGGGTGGCACGAGCGGAACCCGATCCCGTGTACCCATGCGAGTTACACGTGTTACGAAGTTCCACCGACCCGGGTCCCGGGTACACTGCGTGCGATGGCAACCGTCGAGCAGTCCGAGACCACCGTCGTCACGCTCACCGAGCGGGCCGCGACGAAGGTCTCCGCCCTGATGGCGGAGGAGCCGGCGGGCGAGGCCGAGGTGCTGCGCGTCGCGATCCAGGGCGGCGGGTGCAGCGGCTTCGAGTACGCGCTGGGGTTCGACCGCGGCGCCCAGCAGGGCGACCACGAGCTCGAGTTCCACGGCGTCCGGGTGGTCGTCGACCCGTTCAGCGCGCCCTACCTGCAGGGCTCGACGATCGACTTCCTGGAGGGCCTCCAGGAGTCGGGGTTCAAGATCGACAACCCGAACGTCGTCGCCGCGTGCGGCTGCGGCTCGAGCTTCCAGGTCGCCGAGGGCGAGTCGCCCGAGGCAGCCGACGGCTGCGGCGGCTGCGGCCACGCCCACTGAGCGCGCGAGGAGCTAGCCCGCAGCGCCGTCAGGCGTGAGCACGCTGCCCCAGCCGAGAATCTCGATTCCCGGCCCGCTCTCGGCTAGGTGTCGAGCGAGACCTGCTGGCCGCGACCGTTGAATGGAGGACGACGGCACCACATGACGGCCCAATACGTGCGGCGTCCGATGCGAAGCAAAGCCTCCCGTCGGTGAGAACCGTCAACGAGTCGCAGCGTGTGCATGTGCACGAACAACGGCGGAGCATCCCAACCCGCTCGTAACGAGTCAACCATTCCCTTGACCTGCCGTTCGAAGTCTTCCGGCTGCTCAGGCCAGTCGAAGTCTTCTTCCGGGCCGGTAATCGGATACACGTCTCCGAGATCAACTTCCGCCAAGACGTACACGTCGTCATCGCGTGCGCGCAACGGGTCAGCTATGCCGACGTTCGCACCTTCGCCTCGAAGCCAGGTCTGACACCACGCGGCCAGCTCGCCAGTGCGATGCGCCTTCTGTGCGGATGCCAGGGTTGGGGCGTAGTCCATCGTCCCGCGAGGGTAGCCCGCACGGCGGGACGAGAACCGCCGAGAGCGGCCCGTCCTTCTCGATTCCCGCTCCGCTTGGCGTCGAGCGCACGGAACGCTCGCGCTATCGACTTCTCTGTCGCGCGCGTTTCGGTTGACCGGCGCGTCGTGCGGGTAGGGATCGGCGATGCCGTGGCTCGCGAAAGTGCTTCTACTGGCGCTGAAGACGAAGCGCGGTCGGGAACTGCTATTCGCTGGCGGCATTGGGGCGGTCGAGATCGCTAGAAGCGAGCGAGCGCGTCGGTTCTACGCCAGAACTTGGGAAGTGGCGGCCGAC
>CAZBYA010000002.1:28357-119447 GCA_964496175.1 uncultured Gaiellales bacterium
TAGAAGCGAGCGAGCGCGTCGGTTCTACGCCAGAACTTGGGAAGTGGCGGCCGACGGTTGCGCCGCCCACAATCAGCGTCAGACACACGGCAAGAGGAACGCGCGTCCTCACCCCTCCACGCTAGCGCCTGAGAGCCGCAGGCCCAGACCGTCAAGGGTCATGACGGAACACCGGCCCGGCCCGCGCCGACAGCTAGCCCGGCGCCGGAGCGTAGTGCGCAACGAACGCGTAGCTCTTCGCGCACGGCGCGGTCAGCTTCCCGACCGCCTCGTCCCGGCTGACGAAGTGGCCGACCAGCTTCAGCGGCACGGTCGCCCCGTGGAGGTTCATTCCGGGCCCGTTGTAGGCGAACCAGCCGTTCGCGTTGACGGTGATCGGGTTCTGGTTGTTGTAGTGGTCGCCGTGGTCGATCGCGCCCCAGCGGTAGCAGGCGAAGATCATCATGTTCGTGCGCGTGCGCATCCAGAGCGTGATCGCGGGCCTGCCCTTCGAGTCCACCGCGACGTAGTTCGCGTTCCCGCGCGGTGGAACGGCGAGCGCGGCCGTTGCCAGAGCGACGACCACGACCGACGTTGCTGCGACGGCGAGTGCAGTACGCGACATGTCCAGACCCCCCTTGGTTCGCTGCAGGTCGGAGGATTGTAGGCGCTCACCGAGGCGGCAGAACCGCCGTGTCGACCTCGTAGTGGGTCGTGGTCACGTCGCGCTCGACCAGGTACCGGTCGTCCTCGGGGTAGAAGACGGCGGTCTCGTAGTCCTCGCCCGCGAACGCCTTGACCGCCGCGATCGAGTCCCAGAGCGTGAACATCAGGAACTCGGTGCGGTCGCCGACGTCACGGCGGAGCATCCAGACGCCGCGGTTGCCCGGCGTGCCCGCGTACCCGGCGACGCCGGTCTCCTGCATGTACTGCGCGTAGGCGTCCGCGTCGTCCTTCCTGACGGCGCCCTGCCAGATGCGTGCGATCACGGAGCCTCCTTCGTCGTGCGTGGCGTCATCCCGAACGGGTGTCGTATCGTCGCGAAATGGGCTCCCTCACGTGGTGGTTCGCGCCGCATCCGGCGTGGGAGCCGGATGAGGACTGGCCGCAGGAGGTGCCCGTCGTCCTCTACGAGACGGACGACGAGGTCGCGCTGATCGACCCGTTCCTGCCGCCGGACGGCGCCTTCGACCCGCACGGCAAGTCGGTGCGGGTGCTGCTCACGCAGCCGGCCCACCACCGCGGCACCGCCGACTTCGTCGAGCGCTACGCAGCGTCGGTGTGGGGCCCGCCGAAGGCCGTGTGGCGGAAGCGCCCGAGCCCGGTCACGACGAACGAGCTACCGGACGGTGTCGAGGCGGTGGAGCTGGACGGCGAGCCGCAGCAGGTCGTCTTCTTCATCCGCGAGCACGCGACGCTCGTCAGCGGCGACGTGCTGAGCGGAACGGGCGGCCGCCTGCACGTCTTCGTCGACGAAGCCGACCGGGAGAGGCTGCTGGCCGCGCTCGACGCCGTCGCGGAGCTGCCGATCGAGCAGGTGATCATCCCGCACGGCGAGCTGATCCTGCGGGACGGCGCGGCGCGCATCCGCGCCGCCGTCGCCGAGGCGCGAGAGACCTAGCCCCTCAGCGGCCGAGCCAGCTGCGCAGGCGGTCGCCGAGCGTCGGCGGGCCCGCGTGCACGACGGTCTGCGGCGGCGCCTCCGCGTAGGGGCCGAGCGCGGCGGCCTGCTCCGCGCTGAGCTTCAGCGTCACCGTCCCGAGCGTGATCGCGCCCACCTGCTCGCCGGGCGCGTAGACGATCCCGGCGCCGCGGTCGACCGCGAGCCCGTCGAAGATGTCGTCATGCGGTGAGCCTGCGACCTGCGCCACCGTGCCGAGCTCCTCGCCGTCGGCCGAGACGACACGCCACCCCTGCTCGATCTGGAGCCAGGAGACGGGATCGCCGGCGTGCGGCGCCTCGCCGCCGTGACCGCCGGGCGGATGGCGGAACGACTCGGACATCCCTGGGATCCTAGGCGCCTCTTGAGGTAGCCGCCGGGGCCGACTACGATCGCGCGGATCGCCGCCCCCACGAGGAGGTTCCGCCCCCATGGGCACCGCCCGGAACCGCACGTGGACGCTCGTCGCCGTCTGCGCGACGACGTTCATGCTGCTGCTCGACATCACGATCGTCGTCGTCGCCCTGCCGAGCATCCAGCGCCGCTTCGGCGCGGGCCTGCCGGGGCTCCAGTGGGTCGTCGACGCCTACGCGCTCAGCCTCGCCGTCCTGATCCTCACCTCCGGCGCCCTCGCCGACCGCTTCGGGCGGCGGGCGGTCTTCATCGGCGGCGTCGTCCTCTTCACCGCCGCCTCCGCCCTCTGCGGCGCGGCCTGGAGCATCGCCGCCCTCGACGTCGCCCGGGCGCTGCAGGGCCTCGGCGGGGCGGCGCTGTTCGCGACGGCGCTCGCGCTGATCGGCCACGAGTACCGCGGCCGGGAGCTCTTCGGCGCGCTCGCGGTGTGGGGCGCGACCGTCGGCGCCGCCGTCGCCTCGGGCCCGCTCGTCGGCGGCCTGCTCACCGACGCGGCCGGCTGGCGCTGGATCTTCTTCGTCAACGTCCCGATCGGCGTCTTCGCGCTCGCCGCTGCGCTGCTGCCGATGTCGGAGTCACGCGACGTCGACGCGCGCCGCACCGACGCCGCCGGCCTCGCCAGCTTCTCCGCGGCGCTCTTCCTGATCGTGTTCGGCATCCTCCGCGGGAACGCGCACGGGTGGACCAGCGCGGAGATCCTCGGCGCGCTGCTCGGCGGCGGCGCGCTCCTGGCCGCCTTCGTCGTGGTCGAGCTGCGGCAGGAGCGGCCGATGCTCGACCTGACGCTGTTCCGGCAGCGCCGGTTCACCGGCGTCTCGCTGGCGACCTTCTGCATCGCCGCCGGGATGTTCGCGCTGCTGCCCTACCTCTCGATCTACCTCCAGGACGTGCTCGGCTACTCGCCGCTCGCCGCCGGGCTCCGCTTCCTGCCGATGACCGGCTTCGTCTTCTTCGTGCCGCTCCTGACGCGCCGCTTCGCCGCCCACGTCCCGGCGCAGCGGATGATCGCCGTCGGCCTCCTGCTCGTCGCCGTCGGGCTCGGCCTGCTGCAGGCGCTCGTGACCGCGACGTCGCACTGGACGGTCCTGCTCGCCGGGTTCGTCGTCGCCGGCGTCGGCATCGGTCTCGCCAACCCGGCGCTCGCCGCCGTGGCGCTGCGTGTCGTCGATCCGAAGCGGATGGGGATGGCGTCGGGGATCAACAACACCTTCCGGATCGGCGGCGTCGCGATCGGCGTCGCCGTCCTCGGCGCCGTGCTCGAGAACCGCGTCGCGGCGTCGCTCGGCTCGGGAGCGCTCGGGAGCGCGGTCAGCGCGGCGGGCCTGCGCGCCGTCGCGCGGCGCCCTGCGCTCGTGCACCCTGCGCGGGCGGCGTTCGTCGGCGGCCTGGACGACCTGCTGCTGATCGGCGCGCTGCTGCTCGTGCTCGGCGCCGTCGCGGGCCTGACGCTGCTGCGCGAGCCGCGGGCCGCGCCCGAGGTGGAGGCGGTGACGGAGCCGGCGTGACGGGATCGGCGGCAAAGCCGCAAGCCTCCCGGCGGACCGGCCGCTAGCCTCGCGTCGTGGCCGATCTCCACGTCGCCGTCGTCGGCTCCGGCCCCGCGGGCTTCTACGCGGCCGACGCGCTGCTCAAGAGCGAGGACCCCGCCGTCCGGGTCGACGTGCTCGACCGGCTGCCGACGCCGTGGGGGCTCGTGCGCCTCGGCGTCGCGCCCGACCACGAGAACATCAAGGCGGTCTCGCGCGCGTTCGAGAAGACCGCGGCGCGGCCCGGCTTCCGCTTCTTCGGCAACGTCGAGGTCGGCTCGACCGTCGGCCACGAGGAGCTGCTCGAGATCTACGACGCCGTCGTCTACACCGTCGGCGCGCAGACCGACCGCCGGCTCGGCATCCCGGGCGAGGACCTGCCCGGGTCGTGGCCCGCGACCGCGTTCGTCGCCTGGTACAACGGCCACCCCGACTTCCAGGACCTGGAGTTCGATCTCGACTGCGAGCGCGTGGTCGTGATCGGGAACGGCAACGTCGCGATCGACTGCGCCCGCATGCTGGCGCTGACCGCCGACGAGCTCGCCTCCACCGACACGACCGACGAGGCGTCGCAGGCGATCTGCGCCTCGCCGGTGCGCGAGATCCTGATGCTCGGCCGCCGCGGCCCGGTCCAGGCCGCCTTCACGCCGCCGGAGCTGAAGGAGCTCGGCGAGCTCCAGGGCGCCGAGCCGGTCGTCGACCCCGGCGACCTCGTCCTCGACCCCGCGAGCGAGACGGAGCTCGAGGCCGACCGCGAGCGCGCCCGCCGCAACGTCGAGCTCCTGCACGAGTACGCCGCGCAGGCGCCGCAGGGGAGGCCGCGGCGGATCGTCCTCCGCTTCCTCACCTCGCCCGTCGCGATCCTCGGCGACGAGCGCGTCGAGGCGGTCGAGGTCGTCCGCAACGAGCTGGTCTCCGAGGACGGGCGGCTCGTCGCGCGGCCGACGGGCGAAACGGAGGTGATCCCGGCCGGCCTCGTCCTGCGGAGCGTCGGCTACAAGGGCGTCCCCCTGGCCGGCGTCCCCTTCGACGAGCGCAGCGGCACGATCCCGAACGACCGCGGCCGCGTCAAAGGCGCCGAGCGCACGTACGTCGCGGGCTGGATCAAGCGCGGGCCGAGCGGCGTGATCGGCACGAACAAGAAGGACGCGACCGAGACGGTCGAGCTGCTGCTCGAGGACGCCCGCGCCGGAGCGCTCCGCGGCGAGGGCGGCGACCTGGCGGAGCTGCTCGACGAGAAGGGCGCCGACTACGTCGACTACGAGGGCTGGCAGGCGATCGACGCCGTCGAGCGCGCCGCCGGCGAGCCGCTCGGGCGGCCCCGCGTCAAGCTCGCGACGTGGGAGCGCCTGCTCGAGGCCGGCCGGCGGATCCCCCGGACGAGGGAGTGAATCCGGCGTCGGCGCTGCCGACGGTCCCGGTGTGGTCGAGTGCCTCAACTGCGGGATGCGCCGGGAGCTCCCCGAGGAGCAGTGCCCCCGCTGCACCTACGTCGGCTGGGCGTGGGTGAACGAGGTGACCGAGGACCTGCGGAAACGCCTAAGGGAGCGGGTTCTTACGGATCGGCGGCTACGGGTCGCTCGTTAGCATCACCGCCGTGACAAACACGGCATCCACAACCGAGCTATGGGGAGGCGAGACCCGCAAGGCGATCGCCAACTTCCCCGTCTCCGGAGAGCCCATCCCGACGCCGGTGGCGCGCTGGCTCGGCCGCATCAAGGCCGCGGCCGCCCGCGTCAATGCCGAGTTGGGCCTCCTCGACGACGAGAAGGCGCAGCGCATCGCCGCTGCGGCGGACCGCGTCGCGAACGGGGAGCTGGACGACCAGTTCCCGATCGACGTCTTCCAGACCGGCTCGGGGACGTCCTCGAACATGAACGCGAACGAGGTGATCGCCACGCTCGCGGGCGACGACGTGCACGCGAACGACGACGTCAACATGGGCCAGAGCTCGAACGACGTCTTCCCCTCCGCCGTCCACCTCGCCGCGCTCGACGAGATCGTGCACGACCTGCTCCCCGCGCTCGACGGCCTCGCGGCCGCGCTCGAGCGGAAGGCCGCCGAGTTCGACGACGTCGTCAAGTCCGGCCGCACCCACTGGATGGACGCGGTGCCGGTGACGCTCGGGCAGGAGTTCGCCGGCTACGCCGCGCAGGTGCGGGAGGGCAAGGCGCGCATCGCCTCGACGCTCGGCCGGCTCGGCCAGATCCCCCTGGGCGGCACCGCCACGGGCACCGGCCTGAACACCCATCCCGAGTTCGCGGCGCGGGTGCGGGAGAAGCTCGCGGCCGACACCGGCCTCGAGATCTCGCCGCCCGCAGACCCGTTCGAGAGCCAGGCCGCCCGCGACGGCCTCGTCGAGACGTCGGGCGCCCTGAAGACGCTCGCGGTCAGCCTGACGAAGATCGCGAACGACCTCCGCTACCTCGGCTCGGGCCCGCGCGCCGGGCTCGGCGAGATCTTCCTGCCGGAGCTGCAGAAGGGCTCGTCGATCATGCCGGGGAAGGTGAACCCGGTGATCCCGGAGGTCGTGACGCAGGTCTCCGCGCAGGTGATCGGCAACGACCAGGCGATCGCGATCGGCGGCATGCAGGGCCACTTCGAGCTGAACGTGTTCGTGCCGCTGATGGCGCGCAACCTGCTCCAGTCGATCGAGCTGCTCGCCTCGGCGTGCAGGCTGTTCGACGAGAAGTGCGTCTCGGGCATCACCGCGAATCGCGAGCAGTGCGAGAGCTACGCGGAGCTGACGCTGTCGGCGGCGACCGCGCTCAACCCGTACATCGGCTACGACAAGGGCGCGGAGATCGTCAAGAAGGCGGCCGCGTCGGGCCGCTCGCTGCGGGAGGTCGCGCGCGAGGAGGGGGTCTCCGACGAGGTCCTCGACGAGGCGCTCGACTACCGCAAGATGGCGAAGCCGCACTCCTAGGGCTTCACGGAACGGCGAAGGGCCGCCCGAGGGCGGCCCTTCGCGTGGTCCTGCCTGGTCGTCCGCGCCTAGTGGAGCGAGAGCGACCAGATGCCGCGGCCGTGCGTCGCTGCGTACAGCGTGCCGGTCGCCGCGTCGATCCGCACCTGCGTCACCTCGACGAGAGGCATCCCGTCCGCCGCCGGCGCCCAGGTGCCGTCCCCACTCGAGGAGAGCACGGCGAAGTCCGTGCCGACGTACAGCGTGCCCGTCGAGTTGTCGCGGGTGATGCTCGTGACCGGAAGGTCGCCGAGCGGCCCGCTGCCGTTGTCGATGTCCGTCCACGTCGCGGTGCCCGCGGTCGGGTCGTACGTGACCGAGAAGACGTGGCCCGGCGCCGACGGAGTGTTGGCGTTGTAGCCCGTGTACGAGATCCACGCGTGATTCGGGTTCGTCGGGTCGACGACGATCCCCGACACGAACCGCCTCGGAGCTGCGGTCGAGAGCGAGTCGAGCCGCTTGAACGTGACGCCGCTCGCGGCCGCGTCTGCGTTCCGCGAGATGAACACGCGGCCGGCAGCGGTCGCTGCCCACAGCGTCGAGTGATCGGCCGTCGTCCGGGCGAGCGCCACGATGTAGCCGCCCTTCCGGTCGGCGCCGTAGTTGCTCGACGTCAGGTCGCTCGTGCTGCCCTTGCCGGTCCCGCCGAGCGGCACGAAGTCGCCGCAGCCGGCCTGGTTGAAGGCGGTCGTGAACTCGGGGCAGTTCGCCTCGAGGTACGCCTTGTCGCCGCCGAAGTCCTGCGTGCGCCAGACGCTCTGCAGGCCGGTGAACGACGTGCCCGAGACGACGGGGTCGCCGAGCTGGGGCTTGTAGAACGCGGACGCCTCGTGCGACCGTGCGTACGGGCCGGAGACCACGACCCACGAGCTCGGGTCGCCGTTCTCGAAGTTCACGTCGCCCGAGTTGCCGTAGAACTCGTTCATCATCCACGACGTGTTCGACGCGTCGAACGCCGGCACGCCGCCGTCGCCGTAGATCGTCTGGTTCCACGACGCGTTGCCGGTCGTGCCGAGCCACGTGCCGTTGTCCTGCGTGCCGCCGATCAGCGTCGAGCCGTGCTGGTCGATCCCCTGGAACTGCAGGGTCGAGAGGCCGGCGTTCAGCGTCGTCAGCTTCGTCGGCACCGCCTTCAGCAGGTTCTCGCAGGCATCTGTGAACGGGCCGTAGCCTTGGTAGCAGCTGGACGTCGCATCGCCGAGCTGGCCGCTCGAGCGGATGACGCCGCCGTCCGAGCCCTCGAAGAAGAGCAGCGGGTTGGCGGGATCGACGGCCAGCGCGTGCTGGTCCGGATGGATTCCCGTGGTCGGCGACGCGATGTCGCGCGTCTGGTCGGTCCACGTCTCACCCGCGTCCTGCGAGAGCAGCACGCCCTTGCCGTTGTCGGCGAAGGAGTAGAGGTAGTAGTCGAACGAGCCGCCGACGTAGACCGTGTCGGGGTGACCGGCCGGCGAGACGACGAAGTTGTCGTACCAGCACTGACCCTCGCAGTAGTCGTACGTCGCCCACTTCGGGTTCGACTTGTCGGCGCTGGTCAGCGACTCGTAGCCGCTGTCCGTCCCGCCGGTCGTCAGCTGCGCGCCCGTCTTGGTGTCGATCGCGTCGCCGCGGTAGACGCCCGAGTTGGAGGTCGGCAGGCCGTACTCGTCGGCGCCCGTCTCGGTGCCGCCGTCGCCGACGTAGATGCGCGTGTGGCCGTCGGGAGTGGTGTTGAGCGCGAACTCCGTGCGGGCGCTGACATCGCCCGTGTCCTGCGTCGCGAACACCTGCTCCCACGTCGAGCCGCCGTCGGCCGAGCGCCAGATGCCCTGGCCGAACGCGGCGGCGTAGACGGTGCCGTGGCTGTCGATCTCGACGTGGTTGACGCCGCGGATGCTGCCGTTGCCGTTCCAGACCTCCGTGAACGACTGGCCGCCGTCGGTGGTCTTGTACAGGCCCCAGGGGGCCGCGTCGGGCGCGAGCGACACCGCGCCGCCCGTCACCGCCGAGACGCCGCGGACGCCGCGGGTCGTGCCCACGTAGAGCGTGCCGGGGTGGTTCGGATCGGGGACGATCGACGAGATCGAGCGCGCCCGCATCGCCGAGAACGAGCCGGGCAGGTACGTCCAGCGGTTGCCGTTGTCGTGCGAGGCGTAGATGCCGACGCCCGACTCCGAGTCGCCCGACGCGTTCGGCTCGCCGGTGCCCGCGTAGAGCGTGTGCGAGGCGGCGTCGTACGTCAGGGTGCCGATCGCGTTGATGCCGAAGCCGTCGGACAGGTACGTCCAGTTCGGGTTGGCGGCGAGCGCGTTGTCGCTGCGCCAGATGCCGCCGCCGGCCGCCGCGACCCAGATGCGGCAGGCGTTGGCGCTGCAGTTCGGGTCGACGGCGATCGCCGTGACGCGGCCCGAGACCTGGAAGTCCGAGGCCTGGTTGTCGAAGAAGTTCAGGACGGCCGGCTGCGTCCCGGTGGTCGGGCCGACCAGCTGCCAGCCGTTCTTGGAGTGCTTCGCCCGGCCCTTGATGTTGCCGGTGTAGAAGCTCCGCTCCTGGTCGAGCAGGTTCGCCGACACGGAGTCCGACGGGTACGCGAGCGCCGCCAGCTGCTCGGCCGCCCAGCTGTCGGGTGTGCCGAGGCCATGGGGCTGCGCGGCGTAGGCCGCCTGCGCGTCGGGATCGCCGCTCTTGAAGTGGCCGTGGATCGCCGCGAGCTTCTCGCGGATCGCGTCGGCACGGTCACCCCTCTGCATCGCCCCGACCGCGGCCACCGCGGCCGCGACGAGGACGACGAGGCCGAGCGCGTACAGCGCCCGGCGCCCTCTCAGGACCTTCATACCCTCCCCCTTCTGCCGGCTGACCGCGCCGGCGTGCTGCTTGACACGAGGCGCCCACTGTAACCCGGTGATATCGAATCCGCAATCCACGTGCCCGGCCGCAAGGCCGGTCCCGAGGCGGCATCATCTCCGGCATGAGGCCCCTGATCGCCGGGCTCCTCGCGGCGGCGGTCGCCGCCCCGGCGGCGCTCTCCGCCGCGGCGCCCCACGTGCGGCTGGTCGGCCGCGCGCCGGCGGTCGTCGCCGGCGTCGGCTTCTACGCCACGGAGCGCGTCGCCGTCACGGTCACCGACGGCACGACGCGGCTGCGCACGACGGTCGAGACGAACGCCCGCGGCGGTTTCCTCGCCCGCTTCACGCGCGACCTCCCCGCGGGCGCCTGCACGCAGGTCGTCGTCACGGCGCTCGGGACGCGTGGCGACCGTGCCGCCTGGAAGACCCCGCCGCAGGTCTGCGGCGCGCCGCCCCAGCCTTGACGGTGGGGAGGCGTGTAGCCCGCGCCTCCCCACCGTCGCCGGTCAGCGGTCGTCCTCGGGCGTGGTGTCCGGCTGCAGCTTCGCGAGCACCGGCACGATCGCGCCGATGTTCGGCGAGCCGAGGCCGGTCGCCATGTCGTAGCCGGGGACGGCCGTGAAGCCGGTGATCGTCGAGCCGCCCACCGTCGGGACGCTGTTGTTCGATCCGTCCGCGACATCGTGGAACGGGTTGATCGATGCCGGCAGCTTGGACGCGAGGTACAGCGCCGGGTTGATGTTCCCCATCCGGTGGCGGGCCATCTGGTCGACGATCGACGTGATGGCGGCCCACTGCGGGCTGCCCGCGCTCGTGCCGCCGAAGCGGTACCAGTGCCCGCCGAAGCGGACGATCACGCCGTGGAAGACGGCGGCGTTGTAGGACACGTCCGGCACGTCGCGCGTCCGGTCGCGGCTGGCCAGCGCCTGCCAGATCGGCCGCCTGAACAGCACCGACTGCCCGCCGCCGCCCGCGACCGCCTCGTTGTCGCCGTAGATGGCCGAGAAGATCGCGGACTCGTTCCACGTCGACTCCGACTGGTATGCACCTGAGATGCCGTCGGCGAAGAGCGTCGTGCCGCCGACCCCGGTCACGTTCGGATCGCTCGCCGGCGTGCTGACGGCCTTGAAGACGTCGGAGCCGTCACACGTGGGCTGGGCCGCGCCGGAGTCGCCGGAGGACGCGAAGAGCGTCATCCCGCGCTGCACCGCCTCCTTGAAGAGGGAGTGCTGACGGGCGAGATCCGATGCGGCCATGCACTGCTCGGCCTCGCCGAAGCTCTGCGAGACCACGTCGCCGAGGTTGTTGTCGATCGCGTACTGCGTCGCGTCGAGGATGTCGGAGTCGCTGTTCGACTTCGCGATCACGAGCTCGATCGCGGCGCCCGGGGCGATCGCGTGCGCCCACTGGACGTCGAGCGACGTCTCGCCGGCCCATCCGGCCGCGTTGTCGGGCGTCGTCGGCGCGATCCCGAACGGCGCCACCTGCGAGAAGCTCGCGGCGGGCAGGCCCCAGACCGCGTCGAAGGCGGCGAGGTCGCTCGTCACGGTCGGGCTGCCGTACGCGTCGATGATCACGATCGTCCGGCCGGTCCCGTCGAACCCCGCCGACAGCAGGGTCTGCGTGCCGTACGCCGCCCGCATCTGGTCCGGGCCGTAGCAGCCCGCGGGCGTCGTCAGCTGGCATGTGAAGCGCACGGTGCCCGTCGGATTGGCGACCTCGCTGATCGCCTGCCGGACGTTCGGCGCGCGGAGCGTGTCCGGCGTCATCGAGCCGTGCGTCGCGCTGCGGTGAGCCGTGCCGTTCGTCGCCGCCAAGGCGGCCGCGAGCAGCAGCACGGCGGCGAGCGCGATCCCCACACGCGCCCGCGTCGAGCGAACCCTGTTCACGTTCCCTCCCCTGTGGATGTGCACAACGACCCGCGGGAGCCCTCGATCCCGACGTGCGTATCGTGACTTCGACGTCACCCATCTGCAAGGGGCCTCTTGTACACTGGGGTCGTGCGGGTCTTGCTCGCGGTCTTGCTGGCTTCCGCGGCCCCCTCGAGCGTCCAGCTGTCGACGCATCTGGCCGGCGCCCGCGACGTCGCCGTCACGCTGCGCTTCGAGACCGCGTACGTCTGCGGCGTGCCACGGGGACCGGTCGTCATCACCTTCCCGGCGGCGGAGCGCGTGCCGGCGACGATGCAGGCGGCCTCGGTGCTCGTCGACGGAAAGGCCGCCGGCCGCGTGTCGGTGTCCGGCCGTGCCGCGTCCGTCGAGGCCGCGGCGCCGGGCGGGGTCACGTGCCATTCGATCCGCCTCGGCACGGAGACGGTGGCCTTCTCGCCGTCCGCCCACCTCGGGAACCCGTCGCGCGCGGGCCGGTACGCCGTCTCGCTGCGCCACGGCTCGACCACGACGTCGCTGGCCTTCGTCGTCGCCGGCAAGGCGTGACCCGCGCATGCTCCTCGTCCTCGCGCTCGTCCTCCTGCACGGGACCGTCACGATCGGCCCGACGACGCCCGTGTGCCGCGCCGGGCAGCCGTGCTCCAAGCCGGCCGCGCACGTGCGTCTGACGTTCGCGCGCGGTACGACGGTCGTCCGCGTGGTCACCGACGGCGCCGGCCGCTACCGCGTCTCGCTTGCCGCCGGGACGTGGACGGTGCGCGCGAGCGTCGGCATGCGCATCGCGCCCGAGCGGTTCGTCGTGCCGCGCGCACCGAGCGCGACGCGCGACTTCGCGATCGACACCGGGATCCGCTAGCCGCTAAGTCAGTAGGCGACGGCGCCGCGGCCGGTGGCGGCGGCGTGCCGCTGCTCGTCGGCCCGGTAGCTCGAGCGCACGAGCGGGCCGGAGAAGACCGAGCCGAACCCGAGTGCCTCGCCCTGCTCGCGGAGCCAGCGGAACTCGTCCGGGTGCACCCAGCGGTCGATCGGCGCGTGCTTCGGGCTCGGCTGGAGGTACTGCCCGATCGTGACGACGTCGACGCCGTTCGCGCGCAGGTCGCGCATCGTCTCGACGACCTCGTCGTTCGTCTCGCCGAGCCCGACGATGATGCTGCTCTTCGTCAACACGTCGTAGTCGGCGATCTCCTTCGCGCGCCGCAGCAGCCGGAGCGCCCCGTCGTAGCTGGCCTTCGCGCCGCGCATGCGCCGGTGCAGACGCCGCACGGTCTCGATGTTGAAGTTGAAGACCTCCGGTCGCGCGCCGAGCACGGTGCGCAGCGCCTCGTCCTCGACGCCGAGGAAGTCCGGCGTCAGCACCTCGACGGTCGCCTCCGGCAGCTTCGCCTTGATCGCGCGGATCGTCGCGGCGTAGTGGCCCGCGCCCTTGTCGGGCACGTCGTCGCGGTCGACCGAGGTGACGACCACGTGCCTGAGCCCCATCTGCTTCGCCGCCTGCGCGAGCCGCAGCGGCTCGAGCGGGTCGGGGGCCTCGGTCGGCCTGCCGCTCGTCACGTAGCAGTAGCGGCAGGCGCGCGTGCAGACGTCGCCGAGGATCTGGAACGTGGCGGTGCCGCGTCCCCAGCACTCGGCGATGTTCGGGCAGCGCGCCTCCTCGCAGATCGTGTGCAGGCTCGCCCCGTGGAGCAGGCGCTTGACGTCGAAGTAGCGGCCGTCCTGCGACGGCGCGCGCACCTTCATCCACTCGGGGCGACGCGGGCGATCGGCGACGGGGAGCGAGCCTTGCATCTCCTGGCAATCTAGCCGCATGCAGCGCATCTGCGCCTTCTGCGGCGCGTCGAGCGGCCGAAATCCCGCCTACCTCGCGGCGGCGGCGGCGTTCGGGCGCACGCTCGCCGAGCGCGGGCTGGGGCTCGTGTACGGCGGAGGGCGCGTCGGCCTGATGGGCGCCGTCGCCGAGGGAGCCCTCGCGGCAGGCGGCGAGGCGATCGGCGTCATCCCGCAGGAGCTCGTCGACCGCGAGCTGGCGCATGCGGGGCTGAGCGATCTGCACGTCGTCGGCTCCCTCCACGAGCGCAAGGCGCTGATGGCGGAGCTCGCGGACGCGTTCGTCGCGCTGCCGGGCGGGTTCGGCACGCTCGACGAGCTGATGGAGCAGCTGACGTGGTCGCAGCTCGGGCTGCACGACAAGCCGGTCGGACTGCTCGACGTCGAGGGGTACTGGCGCCCGCTGGTCGCGCTGGCCAGGCATGCGACGGAGGAGGGCTTCGTGCGCGAGGCGGACCTGGCGGCGATCGCCGTCGCCGACGACGCGGGCGCGCTGCTCGACCGGCTCGCCGCGCTGACGCGGGAGCGCCGGCCGCGGGCCAAGTGGTCGCGGCCCCCCGAGCCGTGAACTAGACCGACCCGAAGAGCAGGCCGAGCACGACGGCGGTGCCGACCGAGACCGCCGCGACGGCGCCCGCCCAGGCGAGCAGGTGCAGCGTTGTCACCATGGGCGAATGTTCCGCGCCGGGGCGGACGGATCCTCCTCCTCGTCCCGTTCGGACGTGTCAGTCCAGTTGTGCACGTTCCACAGCCTCCTGTCCCCGCGAGACGGCCCGCGAACCCTCCGCGACCCTCCACCGGGCCTCGGGACATGTCCCCCTGTGGACGGCCCGTTACGGTGGCAGCCACCGGACGGGTCTCGCTCGGCCGTGCCCTGCGGGGCGGGTCGAGCGCGCCGCTACGCGGAGGCGGCGAGCGGCGCCGCGACGGGCTCGAAGGCCACGCCGAAGACCTCCGCGAACGCCTGCACCGCCGCCGGGCGCACCTCGGCGACCGTCAGCGGCCGCCCCGCCTCGCGGTCCAGCGACGTGAACACCGCGCCGTCGAGGCCGCACGCCGTGATCCAGTCCGTGAACGGCGCCGGATCCAGGCACACGTTGAGGGAATAGCCGTGCGTCGAGATCCACTTCGTCAGGTGGATGCCGATCGACGCGATCTTGCGCGGCGGCGAGTCCAGCCAGACACCCGTCAGCCCCTCGATCCGCGTCCCCTCGACTCCGAACGAACCCAGCGTACGGATCAGCGCCTCCTCGAGATCGCGGCAGTAGCGCTTCACGTCCTGCCCGTGGCGCGCGAGGTCGAGGATCGGGTAGCAGACGAGCTGGCCCGGCCCGTGGTACGTCGACTTGCCGCCTCGGTCGGTCTGGACGATCGCGACCTCGACGTCGTCCGGCACGTGCACCTCGCCGTCCTCGGTGCGGCGGCCGAGCGTGATCGTCGGCGGGTGCTCGAGGAAGAGCACCGTGTCGGGGCGGGTCCCCCCCTCGACCTCCGCCGCGATCGACCGCTGGAGCTCCCACGCCTCCCGGTACTCGACGACGCCGAGCTCGAGGAGGTCCGCGGGCCTAGTAATCGGACTCGCCCCAGCTCTCGAGGCGGCGGCGCAGGTCGCGCAGGAAGCGCCCCGCGAGCGCGCCGTCGACCAGCCGGTGGTCGTACGTCAGCGTCAGGTTCATGATCGGCCGGATCGCGATCGCGTCCTGCCCCGCCTCGTCCGTGATCACCCACGGCCGCTTGACGATCGCGTAGGTGCCGAGGATGCCGGCCTGCGGCTGGCTGATCACGGGCGTCCCGTGGAAGGTGCCGTAGCCGCCGGGGTTCGTGATCGTGAACGAGCCGCCGGCGACGTCGTCGGGCGTGAGCTGCTTCGAGCGCGCGCGGTTCGCGATGTCGGCGATCGCCTTGGCCATCCCGAGCAGGTTGAGCGTCTCCGCGTTCTTCACCACCGGCACGATCAGGCCCTTGCCGTCCGCCAGCTCGACGGCGAAGCCGAGGTTGACGAAGCTCTTCGTGACGATCTTGTCGCCGCGGATCTCGCCGTTCACCCACGGGTACTCGCGCAGCGTGTCCACCGTCGCCCGTGCGATGAACGCGAGGTACGTCGGGTTGACGCCGTACGACGACTGGAACTCCGGCTTCAGCTTCTCGCGGAGCGCGACCACCTTCGACATGTCCACCTCGATCGCCGAGGTGACGTGCGCCGCAGTGTCGAGCGAGCGGCGCATGTGGTCGGCGATCCCCTTGCGCATCGCCGACATCGGCTCGACCGTCTCGCCGACCTGCGGCTCCGGCTCGGGTGCGGCCGCGACCTGCGCGGCCGCGGGCGCGGGCGCCGGCGCGGCGGGCGCGGCAGGCGCCTCAGGAGGCGCGGGCGCCTCGGTGCGGCCGCCCTGCTCGATGAACGCCTGGATGTCCTTCTTCGTGACCCGTCCGCCGGAGCCGGTGCCGGGCACCCGACTCGGGTCGATGCCGTGCTCGGCTGCGATCCGCGCCACCACCGGCGAGACGAACGCCTTCCCGTTCCCCTCGCTCGCCGGCGTGGCCGCCGTGGGCTCGCGCCGTTGCTCCGGCAGCGGCTCCGCCACCTCCTGCGCGACCGCCTCGGACTCGTCCGCGGCGGCCTGCGTCGCGGGCTCGGGCGGCGGCGCAGCCGGGGGCGCTCCCTCGCCGCCGATGCGCGCGAGCAGCGTGCCGACGGCGACGGTTTCGCCCTCCTGGACGAGGATCTCGCTGACCGTGCCCGACGCGGGCGAGGGCACCTCGGTGTCGACCTTGTCGGTCGAGATCTCGAGCAGCGTCTCGTCGGCCTCGATCGTGTCGCCGACCTGCTTCAGCCAGCGTGTGATCGTCCCTTCGGAGACGGAGACGCCCATCTGCGGCATGACGACGTCGACAGCGGTTGTGCTCGCCATCAGTAAGAGATCAGCTCCTTCAGTCCGCGGGCGACGTCGTCGACCTGGGGGATGAACGCCTTCTCGAGCACCGGCGAGAACGGCACCGGCGTGTCCGGCGCCGCGATCCGCTGAACCGGCGCGTCGAGATCCTCGAACGCCTCCTCGGCGATCGTCGCGGCGATCTCGGCGCCGAAGCCGCCCGTACGCGTGTCCTCGTGCAGGACGAGCGCCTTCGACGTCTTGCGCACCGAGTCGAGCACCGCCTGCCGGTCCCACGGCAGGATCGTGCGCAGGTCGACGATCTCGACCGACGCGTCGACCTGCTTGGCGGCCTCCTCGGCGGTGTACACCATCGCGCCCCAGGTGATCACGGAGACGTCCTCGCCTTCCTGGTGGATCCGCGCCTTGCCGATCGGCGTCGTGTATCGCTCGTCGGGCACCTCGCCCTTGATGCGCCGGTACAGGTGCTTGTGCTCGAAGTAGAGGACCGGGTTCGGGTCCTCGATCGCGGCGACGATCAGGCCCTTCGCGTCCTCCGGCGTCGCCGGGCAGACGCACTTGAGACCGGGCACGTGCGCGAACGACGACTCGGGGTTCTGCGAGTGGAACGGGCCGCCGGAGAACCCGCCCCCCGACGGCAGCCGCAGCACGATCGGCACGGGTGTCCCCGCCCGCCACCGCTGCTTCGCGGCGACGGTGACGAGGTGGTCCCACGCGCAGGAGACGAAGTCGGCGAACTGCATCTCCGCGACGGGGCGCAGGCCCATCATCGCGGCGCCGGTGGCGCCGCCGACGATCGCGGTCTCCGAGAGCGGCGCGTCGATCACGCGCCACGCCCCGAACTCCTCCTGGAACCCGAGCGTGACCTTGAACGCGCCGCCGTAGACGCCGACGTCCTCGCCGAGCACGAACACGCGCTTGTCGCGGCGCATCTCCTGCCGGAGGCCGTCGCTGATCGCCTGGAGGTAGGTCTTCTCCGCCATTCGGGGCCCGCTACTTGTGGTGCGGGGTGTCGAGGTCCTCGGGCGTCGCGTACACGCCGTCCGTCAGCGTCGACGGGTCCGGCAGCGGCGACTCCTCCGCGCGCTGGAGCGCGTCGTTCAGGAGCTTCTTGACGGAGCCGGTGATCTCGTCCTCCTCGTCGTCGCTCATGTCGGCGTTCGCGCGCAGCCAGGTGCGGTAGCGCTCGATCGGGTCGCGCTCGGCCCAGCGCTCGAACAGCTCCTTCGGGACGTAGAACGCGTCGTCGTGGACGGCGTGCCCCTCCATGCGCAGCGTCTGGCACTCGATCAGCGTCGGGCCGCCGCCGTCGCGCGCCTTCTCGATCGCGACCTTCGCCTCGCGGTAGACGGCGAGCACGTCGGTGCCGTCGACGACGACGCCGTCGAAGCCGTACGCCTGCGCGCGGTCGGCGAGGTGCTCGACCGCGTACTCGAGGTGCGTCGGCGTGGAGTACGCCCACTGGTTGTTGTCGCAGATGAAGACCACGGGCAGCTTCCGGACGCCGGCGAAGTTCATTCCTTCGTGCGTGTCCCCGCGCGCCGCCGCGCCCTCGCCGAACCAGGCGACGGCCACGCGCTTCTCCTCTCGGATGCGGAAGGCGAGCGCGCAGCCGACCGCCACCGGCAGCATCGCCGGCAGGTGGCTGACCATCGCGATCAGGCCCAGGCGCGAGTCGGCCATGTGCACGTTGCCGTCCCGGCCGTGCGTCGGCCCGTCTGCGCGGCCCATGTACTGCGCGAAGATCCGCCACGGCTCGACGCCGCGCGTGATGTGGACGCCCATGTCGCGGTGCAGCGGCGCGCCCACGTCGTCGCCGCCCATCGCCGTCGCGACGCCTACCGACGCGGCCTCGTTGCCGCGGCCGGTGTAGAACGAGCCCGGGATCTTCCCCTGGCGGTAGAGGATGTGCCCGCGCTCCTCGACGCCGCGGGTGACCAGCATGTTGCGGTAGATCTGGAGCAGGTCCTCGCGGTCGAGTCCCCACTCCCTCACGTCCTGAAAGGAGCCGCTGGGCTCCGCCACGCGCGCGATCGCCATGCCGGGCATCGTAACGATGGAGCTAGGCTGAACTGGTGGGCAAGGCTTCGGACTGGCTGCGCGAGGAGCGGCGCAACGTGCTCGGGCACTGGACGGCCTTCTGCCTCGACTGTGGCGCGGCGCGACGCTGGTTCGTCGAGCTCGAGTCCGAGGTGCCGGAGACGTGCGCGTGTGGTGGGAGGATGCTCCGCCGCTGCCCCGCGTGCAACGCGCCGTTCTCGTCCACGTTCGCCGTCGACTGCGAGGAGTGCGGCGCGTCGCTGCGCGAGCCGACGCTGCGCGGAATGCGCATCCGTAAGCCGTCCCGATAGGGCTTACGCGCCGCTGCCGCTTCCTCCCATCGTGGCGGGCTCCGATGCAGCGCACCCCTGTTGGGACGATCGTCCGGGTGCGCCCCGGGCGCCGCGGGACACGGGCGGCGCCCGCGGGCGGCAAGCAAGGAGGTGAACCATGCGCACGACGCGCAGGTTGCTCCTGGGGGTCGCCGCGGCAACCGTCGTGGCGGTCGTCGCCGTTCCGTCCGCCGCTGCGGCGGCGCCGGCGTCGACCAACCCGTGCGTTCAACCACCGGCGTGGATCCTCGCCGCTCACCCTGCGACGCAGGACGCTCTGATGTCGGCGTCCTACCCGTGGGTGCAGCCGTGGAGCACGCACAGCGTGGCCCAGCGCTCGCTGCCCACGCAGCCCCTTCCGTCGATCCTCTCGGCGGGACCGCTGCGGCAGGCGGCGATCGCGACGGCCTCGTATCCGTGGGTTCAGCCCCCGAGCTGGATCACGTTCGCCGGGTGACCCCCCGGCCGGGCCCCGGGCGCCGAGGACACGGGCGGCGCTCGGGGCCGCCTACCGCGGCGTAGCTGTACAGCTACGCCGGACGCACGTTCGCCCCGGCTACTTGATCGCGGAGAAGCGGATCACCGTGACGGTGTCGCCGGTGGCGACGTCGCGGTTGTAGAGCTGGCCCAGGAAGCGGCAGAGCTCGTCGTGGTGGCGGATCTCCGGGTTGTCGTGCTCGATTTCGTTCGGCGACAGCTCGGCGATCGTCTTCACGTCGACCTTGTCGATCACGGCGTCGAAGACGTGCTGGCGGGGGCCGAAGCGCGCGCCCACGAGCACTGAGACGATCATCCCCTTCTGGTACTTGCGGGACTTGTCCCCGAGGCGGATCGTCGCGCTCTTGCGGTGCGACCGCAGCTGGGCCTCGACGATCGGCGAGTAGAAGTTGAGCGCGTACGCCGGCACCGGCGGCGATCATACGCCCAGGTCTCGAAGCTTCGCGGCGGCCTTCCGCGCCATCTCCCGCTCGCCCCCGTAGGCGAGCAGCCGGGGCGCCTCGTCGAGCGGCAGCCACCGCACCTCGTCGATCTCGTGGCGGAAGGCGGGCGGGACGTCCCCGAGGCGGCCGCCGCGGTAGCGCACGAGGAAGAACGAGACGACCTTGAAGATGCGCTCGCCCTCCCAGTTGAACCAGTAGCGGACGTCGCCCAGCTTCCCGAGCGAGCGGCCCTCGACGCCCGTCTCCTCGGCGACCTCGCGCAGGGCCGCCGCCTCCCCGGACTCGCCCGCGTCGATGCGGCCCTTCGGCAGCGCCCAGAGCCCCGCCGGCCGTCCCGCCGGTCGGATCGCCGCCAGCATCCAGCGGCCGTCGAGGCGCCGCACGAGCACGCCGCCGGCCGAGAACTCACGCCGCATGGATCGGCGATCTCAGTCGGCGAGGCTTAGATCTCTGCGCTACACTTGCGCTGCTGGCACTCGCGTGGCTAGAGTGCCAGCCGCAGTCCCGACACTGGAGGTTTCCCACATGAATCTGCAGCCGCTTGGCGATCGCCTGATCGTCGAGGTCCTCGAGGAGGAGGAGACCACGGCGAGCGGCATCGTCCTGCCGGACACGGCGAAGGAGAAGCCGCAGCGCGGTCGCGTCCTCGCCGTCGGCCCGGGCGCCCGCGACGAGAACGGCGAGCACATCGCCATGGATCTCGAGGAGGGCGACGAGATCATCTTCAGCAAGTACGGCGGTACCGAGATCAAGCTCGGCACCGACGAAGTCCTGATCCTGCGCGAGTCGGACGTGCTCGCGAAGGTCGTCGGCGACCGCGCCGCGGTCGCGTAGGAAAGGGGTGTAGGTACTCACATGGCTCACAAGGAGCTCAAGTTCAACGAGGATGCCCGCCGCTCGCTCCAGCGCGGCGTCGACATCCTGGCCGACGCGGTCAAGGTGACGCTCGGCCCGAAGGGTCGGTACGTCGTGCTCGACAAGAAGTTCGGCGCGCCGACGATCACCAACGACGGCGTCACGATCGCGCGCGAGATCGAGGTCGAGGACGTCTTCGAGAACCAGGGCGCGCAGCTCGTGCGCGAGGTCGCGACGGCCACCAACGACGTCGCGGGCGACGGCACGACCACCGCGACCGTGCTGGCCCAGGCGATCGTCCGCGAGGGTCTGAAGAACGTCTCGGCCGGCGCGAACCCGATGGCGCTGAAGCGCGGCATCGAGACCGCCGTCGAGAAGGTCGTCGAGAACCTGAAGTCCCAGTCGACCGAGATCTCGGGCAAGGAGGACATCGCGCGCGTCGCGACCGTCTCGTCCCGCTCGACCGAGATCGGCGAGGTGCTGTCGGAGGCGATCGAGAAGGTCGGCAAGGACGGCGTCGTGAACGTCGAGGAGGGCCAGACGTTTGGGCTCGAGCTCGAGTTCACCGAGGGCATGCAGTTCGACAAGGGCTACCTCTCGCCGTACATGATCACCGACGCCGAGCGCATGGAGGCCGTGCTCGACGACCCGTACATCCTGGTCGCGAACCAGAAGATCGGGGCCGTCAAGGACCTGCTGCCGGTGCTCGAGCAGGTGATCCAGGCGGGTCGCCCGCTGCTGATCGTGGCCGAGGACGTCGAGGGCGAGTCGCTCGCGACGATCGTGGTCAACAAGCTGCGCGGCACCTTCCAGGCCGTCGCCGTCAAGGCGCCGGGCTTCGGTGACCGCCGCAAGCGCATGCTCGAGGACATCGCGATCCTCTCGGGCGGCGAGGTGATCACCGAGGAGATGGGCCTCAAGCTCGAGAACACGAAGCTCTCGCAGCTCGGCCGCGCGCGCAAGGTGGTCGTCGACAAGGACTCGACGACGATCATCGACGGCGCCGGCGACTCGGAGGCGATCAAGGGCCGCATCAAGCAGCTGAAGGGCGAGATCGAGAACACCGACTCGGACTTCGACCGCGAGAAGCTCCAGGAGCGGCTCGCGAAGCTGTCCGGCGGCGTCGCCGTCGTGAAGGTCGGCGCGGCCACCGAGACGGAGATGAAGGAGACGAAGCACCGCGTCGAGGACGCGCTCCAGGCGGCCCGCGCCGCGCTCGAGGAGGGCGTCGTCCCGGGCGGCGGCGTCGCGCTGCTGAACGCGGCCGACACGGTCAAGGACGACCTGCTCAAGTCGCTGGACGGCGACGAGCGCACGGGCGCCCAGATCATCATCAAGTCGCTGGAGGAGCCGCTCCGCCAGCTCGCGACGAACGCGGGCCTCGAGGGCTCGGTCGTCGTGCAGCAGGTCCGCTCGTCGAAGCCGGGCGAGGGCCTGAACGTCGACAGCGGCGAGGTGACCGACCTGGTCAAGGCCGGCATCACCGACCCGACGATGGTGACGCGCTCGGCGCTCCAGAACGCCGCGTCGATCGCGAAGAACATCCTCACCACCGAGGCGATCGTCGCCGAGGCCCCGGAGAAGAATCCCGTGGGCGCCGGCGCCGGCATGCCCGACATGGGCGGGATGATGTAACGAGCCCTCGCGGCTCGCAGCACCGGCGGAAGGGCGGCCCACGGGCCGCCCTTCTCTTTTCGAGGGTGTCGAACTACATTCGTCGGCGTGGCGGGGATCGCGCACGAGGCGGTGCAGCGCACGCTGCTCGGCGAGGCGGCCGACCGCGCCCGCGTGGGCGTCGTCGTCTGGAACGAGGAGCGGCGCTACGTCGCCGTCAACTCCTGCGCGTGCGAGTTGCTCGGCGTGACGCGCGAGGCGCTGCTCGCGTCGAAGGTCGGCGACACGAACCGGTCGCCCGAGGCGGGCGAGGCGATCGATCGGGTGCAGCACGGGACGGCCTCGCAGGGCCGGCTGGACGTGACGCGCGCCGACGGGTCGACGGTGCAACTCGGCTGGCTGACGTTCCCGACCTCCGTCGCCGGCCTGCCGCACGTGGTCGGCCTCTTCTGGGAGGAGCTCGGCGCCTGAACGGAGAAGGCCCGCCGGAGGCGGGCCTTCGAGGGGAATGGGGGAGGGTGTCCGCCTTGTGATCGGCTCGCGCGGCCGCGCGTCGATCCCTCGCCCGAGGGATCAGAAGGAGTAGCGCTGCTCGTGCCAGGGGTCGGCGTCGTTGTGGTAGCCGTAGCGCTCCCAGAAGCCGGGCTCGTCGTGCGCGCTGAGCTCGATGCCGCGCAGCCACTTCGCGCTCTTCCAGAAGTACTTGCCGGGGACGATCAGGCGCAGCGGGTAGCCGTGCTCCGGCGTCAGCGGCTCGCCGCCCGCGTGCGTCGCGAGCAGCGCGCGCTCGTCCTCGATGAACGAGAGCGGCACGTTCGAGGTGAAGCCCGCCTCGGCGTGGGCGATCGCGAAGCGCGCCGTCGGCTTCGGCCGCGCGAGCCGCGCGAGCTCGCGCCAGTGCACGCCCTCGAAGCTCGCGTCGAAGCGCGACCAGCGCGTCACGCAGTGGATGTCCTGCACGTTGGACGTCTGCGGCAGCGCGTTGAACGCCTCCCAGTCGAGCTCGACTTCCTCCTCGACCTCGCCGAAGACGCGAAAGGTCCAGGTCGACAGGTCGGGATAGTGCGGGACCGAGCCGGCGTGCAGCACCGGCCACTTCTCCGTCAGGTACTGGCCGGGCGGCAGCCGCGCCGGGTCGTACCCGAGCTCGCGCACCTTCCGCTCCGCCTTCGACCTGAACACGATCTCTAGTCTAGGTTCGCATGGCGACCGTGACCGAAGGCGCCGCCCGCCGCGCCCGCGCCTACGTGCGCGTGCAGGGCCCCGACGCGGTCGACTACCTGAACCGCATGCTCTCGAACGACGTCCCGGACGCCGGCTCCGTCGACGCGCTGCTCCTGACGCCGAAGGCCCGCGTGATCGCGCCGCTCCTCGTCTGGCGGCGCGGCGAGGACGACGTCCTGCTGCTGACCGAGCCTGAGCTCGGCGACGTCGTCTCCTCGCACCTGACCCGGATGCGCTTCGCCGCGCGCTGTGAGATCGCGCGCGAGGAGCACGCCTCCACCGTCGTGCTCGGCGACGGCGACGGGATCCCGAACCGCGACTACGGCCTTCAGGCCGCCGAGCTGCTCGACGCCTCCATGGAGATCACCGTCTCCGACGAGGAGCTCGAGCGGCTGCGGATCGAGGCGGCGACACCGCGGTTCGGCCGGGAGATCGACGACCGCGTGCTGCCCGCCGAGGCGGGGCTCGACGAGCGGGCGATCTCCTTCGACAAGGGTTGCTACCCGGGGCAGGAGCCGGTCGCGCGCCAGCGGTATCGCGGCAAGGTCAACCGGCGCCTGCGCGTGCTCGAGGTCGACGGTCCCCCGCCGGCGCCGGAGACGCCCGTCGTCCACGATGGCCGGGAGGTCGGTCGGGTGACGAGCGCCGTCCCCGGCCTCGCCCTCGCCTACGTGCGCACCGAGGTGCCGGAGGACGCGCGGCTCGAGGTCGGCGCCGCCGCCGCACGGCTACACTGGCCGCCCGAGCGCCCGTAGCTCAGGGGATAGAGCGCTGCCCTGCGGAGGCAGAGGTCGCATGTTCGAATCATGCCGGGCGCATGTCGGCCTGGCCGCGCCCCGCGGCCGACCGCGATGGTGACAGTCCGCAGCTGCGGCTAATCACCGAGTGGAAACCCGTGGTCGCCCCCGACGCGACGGGCCCGCGTCCGCGGCACGCTGCCTCCGTCAGTACGCCAATCCGGGTGGGCCGCCACCGGCGCCGCTCCCGCACGACAACGGAGGTTTCCCTCGTCATGAAGCGCACGCTGCTCGTGGGCGTCAGCCTGCTCGCTCTCGCCCTCTCGTCGGTCCTCGCCGGCGGCGCGCTCGCCGCCCACTCCGGCCAGAAGGTCGAGACGCTCCACTTCACGATCGTCCCGGGCGGCAAGAAAGGCCCCGACGGGAAGATGCACGACGCGTACATCGGCCAGACGTCGTTCACCGCGCACGTCGGCGAGAAGGTCGTCGTCGTCGTCAAGAACACGGACTCCGGCGTCCACACGTTCACGGCCCCGGGCCTGAAGCTCAACGAGATCATCCTCGGCAACAGGACGACGACGTTCACGTTCACGCCGACGAAGAAGGGCTCGTTCGAGTGGCACTGCGACCTCAAGTGCGACGACGCGGGCGGCTTCTTCTCGATGCACCCCGCGACGCGCAACGGCTTCATGGGCGGCGTCATCACCGTCTCGTAGCTCCCTCCCTCCGGAGCTTCCCGAGGGCCGGCCACGCCGGCCCTCGGCGTTTGCGGAAGCGTTCGTCGCGGAGACAACAGAGCCGTGACGGACGCCCCGCAGACGCTCGTCCTGAAGCGGCACCGCGACCGGCAGGGCCTGGGCGGCAACCTCTGGCTCCGGCGCGTGCTGCTCCTGGTGCCGCTCGCGCTGGTCGTCGCGGCGCTCGCGAACCTCTTCGGCCAGCGGCCGACGACGACGACCGGACGCTCCGCGGCCGCCGCGCTGAGCGTGTACGCGCCGGCGCACGCCCGCGGCGGTCTCGTCTACGCGGCGCGCTTCACGATCGACGCGTTCCGCGACGTGAAGCAGGCCGTCCTCGTCCTCGACCCCGGCTGGGCGGAGCAGATGACGACGAACGGCACGCAGCCGCAGGCGATCTCGCAGGGGTCGATGAACGGCAAGCCGACGTACACGTTCGGGCACATCCCGGCCGGTCGGCACCTCACCTTCTGGCTCTCCCTCCAGGTGAACCCGACGAACGTCGGCCGCCGGCCGCAGGACGTCTGGCTCTACGACGGCACGCAGCTCCTCGTCCACGTCCACCGCGAGCTCACGGTCTTCCCGTAATGGACATCGTCCTCCGCGCGGCGTTCGCGTACGTCTTCATCATCTTCCTGCTGCGGATCATCGGCCGCCGCGAGCTCACGTCCCTCGGGCCCGCCGACATCGTCTTGCTGGTCGTGATGGGCGACCTGATCCAGAACGGCGTCACCCAGTCCGACATGTCGATGACCGGCGTCATGCTCGCCGTCTCGACGTTCGCGCTCCTGACGGTCGTGATGTCGTTCGCGACCTACAAGTCGAAGCGCGCGTCGGCCGTGATCGAGGGGGAGCCGCTGATCCTCGTGCAGGACGGCGAGCCGATCCGGAAGAACCTCGCCGCCGAGCGGATCACGCTCGAAGACGTCGCCGAGGAGGCGCGCGGCCAGGGCATCGCGTCGCTCGACGAGGTCAGGTGGGCCGTGCTCGAGACGGGCGGCCGGATCAGCTTCATCAAGAAGTCGCCGTAAGCTCACCCACATGCCGCTCTACCTGACGGAGGCCGACGTCTCCGAGCTGCTGACGTCCGCGGAGGCGCTCGCCGCGGTCGAGGCGTCGTTCGGCCGGATGGCGCGCCGCGCCGTCGAGAACCCGGCGCGGGTGCGCGTCGTGCTCCCGGACGGCGTCTTCGCGACGATGCCGTGCGTCGACGCCGAGCTCGGCTACGCGGGCCTGAAGACGTACGCCTGGACGCCCGACGGCACGCCGTTCCTGGTCGTGCTCGTCGCGATCGAGGGCGCCCGCGTCGAGGCGATCCTCGAGGCGGACGTGCTGGGGCAGCGCCGCACCGCTGCGGCGTCGGCCGTCGCGGCGAGGCACCTCGCGCGCGAGGGCGCGGCGACGCTCGGCGTCTTCGGCAGCGGACGGCAGGCGGCCTCGCACGTCGAGGCGCTCGGCCTGCGCACGGTCGCCTGGTCGCCGAACGAACGCCGTCTCGCCGCGTTCTGCGCGGAGCACGGCTGCGACGCGGCGGAGGATCCTCGCGAGGCCGCGGAGTGCGACGTCGTCGTCACCGCCACCACCTCCCACGACCCCGTCGTGCGCGGCGAGTGGCTCCGGCCGGGGACGCTCGTGATCGGTGTCGGCGCCAACGAGCCCGCGTGGCGCGAGCTCGACAACGTCGTGCTCGAGCGCGCGACGTTCGTCTGCACCGACTCGCGCGAGCAGGCGCGACGCGAGGCGGGAGACCTGATCGAGCCCGTCGAGCGCGGCGTCCTCGACTGGCTCGAGGTGCACGAGCTGCACGAGGTCGTCGCCGGCGAGGTCAGCGGCCGCGCCGCCGACGACGACATCGTCGTCTTCAAGTCGAACGGCCTCGCCGCGTGGGACCTCGCTGCCGCCGCGCGGGTCGTCGAGCTCGCGCGCGAGCGCGGAATCGGTCGTTCCCTCTAGAGCTGCGTGCGTGTCTCCGCGACCACGTCGTCGCCGATCGCGTGCACGACGTCGGGCCGGTCGAGCAGCCGATGGACCTGCTCGCCCGTGCACCGGTTGGTCACGTAGCTGTCCTCGAGGATCTCTGCGAGCGGCCGCCCGCGATGGTGCTCGCGGATGACGTACTGCGCGATCCGCTCTTCGTTCTGGGATCTGGAGGAGAGGAAGGAGAACGACCCACGGATGGCTTCCATCAACCCCATGAGATCGATTGTATAGTCGCGGCGTGAAGGCTCCCGCGAGCGCCGGGCGCTTCGCCGAACGCGTCGTCGACGGCCTGGACGACGGCGGCCGTCCCGAGCGCGTCGTCGTCTGGATCGAGCGTCGCGCGGGCGCGCTCTGGGCCGTCGGCCGCATGGTCAACCCGCAGCATCGCGAGAGCGGCGACCCGCGCGAGGACGACTACGTGTGGCAGGGGTACGAGCTCGACGACTGCCTCGAGGCGGCGAACGGGACGCTCGAGGACGACGCCGTCGTCTCCGAGGACGACGGCGCCACCGCCAAGGTGCGGCCGTTCGTCCGCGACGAGCTGCTCGCGCCGCTCGAGCGCTTCTTCTTCGGCCGGGCGTAGCCGCCGGACCTAGCCGGGCCAGTTGAGGTCGGCGTCCGGGATCGGGTCGCCGTGCGGGTCGTGCGTCGGGAACCCGAGCGCGCGGTCGATCCGCGCCTCCAGCTCCTCCGAGATCACGTGCTCGAGCCGGTCGGCCTCGTCGTGCACGTCGTCGACCGCGACGCCGAGCGTCTCCGCGAGGTAGAGCTCGATCAGCCGGTGATGGCGGATCACCTCGAGGGCGACGCGCTCGCCCGCGGCGGTCAGGTGCGCGCCGCGGTACGGCTCGTGCTCGAGCAGGTCGAGCGCGGCGAGCTTCTTCACCATCGCCGACGCGCTCGCCGGTGAGACCGACTTGTCCCGGGCGAGCGCCCCGATCGTGACGCGGCCGTTCGCCGCCTCGAGCTTGTAGACGCTCTTCAGGTAGTCCTGGATCGCCTCGGAGAGCGGCGCCCTGCTCACGGCGTCAGGGTAACGTCCGGCGGATGCCGATCCGCGTGGGGCACAGCGCCGACCCCGACGACGCGTTCATGGTCTGGGCGGTCGAGGCGGGGGTCGTCGACACCCGCGGGCTCGAGCTGGAGCCGGTCGCGGCCGACATCCAGACGCTGAACGAGTGGGCGCTCGAAGGGCGTCTCGAGGTGACGGCGCTGTCCGCCGGCGCGTACCCGTCGGTCGCGGACCGCTACGTGCTGCTCGCCCACGGCGCCTCCTTCGGCGAGGGGTACGGCCCGATCGTCGTCGCCCGCGAGGAGGTCGATCTGCACGCCGTCGAGATCGCGACACCCGGTGCGCTGACGACGGCGACGCGCGTGCTGCGGCTCGCGCTCGGCGACTCGGTGCGCACGCGCGACCTGCCGTTCGACCAGGTGCTGGACGAGGTCGTCTCCGGGCGCGCCGAGGCGGGCCTCTTGATCCACGAGGGGCAGCTCACCTACGCCGACTCGGGGCTCAAGAAGCTCCTCGACCTCGGCGAGTGGTGGCGGCGGGAGACGTCACTGCCGCTGCCGCTCGGCGTCGTCGCGGCACGGCGCGACCTCGAACGCATCGACGACGTCTCCGCCGTCCTGCGCGAGGCGATCGACGCCGGGCTCGCGCACCGCGACGAGGCGATGCGCTACGCGATCGGCTTCGGACGCGGCATCGACGCCGCGACCGCCGACGAGTTCGTCGCGATGTACGTCAACGACCTGACGCTCGACATGGGCGCCCGCGGCCGCGAGGCGATCGCGCGGCTGCTGGGCCGGGAGCCGGAATGCGTGCCGTGATCCTCTCCGCGGTGCGCACGCCGGTCGGGCGGATCGGCGGCGCCCTGGCCGGCAGCCGCCCGGACGACCTCGCCGCCGTCGCCGTCCGCGCGGCGGTCGACCGCGCCGGCGTGCCCGAGGAGGAGATCGAGGACGTCTGGCTCGGCTGCGCGAACCAGGCGGGCGAGGACAACCGGAACGTGGCGCGGATGGCCGCCCTGCTCGCCGGCCTGCCGGAGTCGGTGGCCGGCATCACCGTCAACCGCCTGTGCGCGTCGGGGCTCGCCGCGATCGTCGGCGCCTGCCACGCCGTGCTCGCCGGCGAGGGCGACCTCTTCGTCGCGGGCGGCGTCGAGTCGATGTCGCGCGCCCCGTTCGCGACGCCGAAGCCGGACGCTGCGTTCCCGCGCGGCGACCGCGTCATGTACGACACGACGCTCGGCTGGCGCTTCCCGAACCCGCGGCTCGAGGCGCTCTTCCCGCTGGAGTCGATGGGCGAGACCGGCGAGAACGTCGCCGAGCGCTGGGGCGTCTCCCGTGAGGATCAGGACGCGTTCGCGTTACGGTCGCAGCGCCGCTGGGCCGAAGCCGCGGAGGCGGGCCGCTTCGACGACGAGCTCGTCCCGGTCGACGGCGTGACCCGCGACGAGCACCCGCGACCCGACACGTCCGCAGAGAAGCTCGCCGCGCTCAAGCCCGCGTTCCGCGCCGGCGGGACCGTCACGGCCGGCAACGCCTCCGGCCTGAACGACGGGGCGGCGGCGGTCGTGATCGCTTCGGAGGAGCGGGCCCGGGCGCTCGGCCGCGAGCCGCTCGGCGCCTTCGTCGGCTCCGCCGTCGCCGGCGTCGACCCGAGGGTGATGGGGATCGGCCCGATCCCGGCGGTGCGCAAGCTGCTCGAGCGCACCGGCGTGAGCGTCGACGAGGTCGACCTCGTCGAGCTGAACGAGGCCTTCGCCTCCCAGTCGCTCGCGGTCGTGCGCGAGCTCGGCCTCGGCGAGGAGAAGGTGAACGTCAACGGCGGCGCGATCGCGATCGGCCACCCGCTCGGCATGAGCGGCGCGCGCCTCACCGTCTCGCTCCTGCACGAGCTGCGCCGCCGCGGCGGCCGGTACGGGATCGCGACCATGTGCGTCGGCGTCGGCCAGGGGCAGGCGGCGCTGTTCGAGCGGACATGAGCGCCGCCGAGGACTACCTGCTGCTCGGCCTGCGGCTCGGCCGGCACGTCGACGGGCTCGTCGACGCCTACTACGGGCCGCCGGAGCTGAAGGAGCAGGCCGACCGGGAGGAGCCGGTCGCTCCCGCGCGGCTCGCCGACGACGCGGCGCGGCTCCGCGACGCGCTGGCCGACGGCTGGCTCCGTGACCAGGTGACCGGCTGCTGGACGTTCGCGCGCGTGCTCGCGGGCGAGCCGCTCTCCTACAGCGACGAGGTCGAGGGCTGCTACGGCGTCCGCCCGGAGTGGACGCCGGAGAGCGTGTACGAGCAGGTGCACGCCGCGCTCGACGAGCTGCTGCCCGGCGAGGGCCCGATCCTCGAGCGGCGCACCGCGTGGCGCGAGCGGCACCTCTGCCCGGGCGACAAGGCGGTCGGCGTGCTGCGCGACCTGCTGCCGCTCGCGCGGGCGCGCACGCAGACGGTGGTCGAGCTGCCGGAGGGCGAGCAGGTCGAGCTCGAGCCCGTCGACTCCGAGCCCTGGTGGGCGTTCAACTACTACCTCGGCGGCTACCGCAGCCGCGTCGTGCTGAACGTCGACGTCCCGACGACGGGCCTCGACCTGCTCCACCTGGCCGCGCACGAGGTCTATCCCGGCCATCACACGGAGCACGCCGTCAAGGAGCGGCTGCTCGGCGTCGAGGAGCGGATCCAGCTCGTGCCCACGCCGCAGGCGGTGCTGAGCGAAGGGATCGCGGAGACGGGCGGCGACGTCGTGCTCGACGACGCGGCGCGCGAGGAGGCGCACGCGATCATCCGGCGGCACGGTCTCGACCTCGTCGACCCGGCGCTCTCCGAGCGCATCTCGCGGGCGGTGGAGGGGCTGCGGACGGTCGGGCTGAACGCGGCGCTCGCGATCCACGAGGACGGGATGAGCCTCGACGATGCTGCCGAGTACATCGCTCGCTGGAGCCTGCGGCCGCTCGAGGAGGCGCGGCACTCCGTGTCCTTCGTCACCGACCCGACCTGGCGCGCGTACACGATCACGTACTCCGCCGGCCGCGACCTCTGCCGCGCGTACGTCGGCGACGACCCCGCCCGCCTGCGAACGCTGCTCACCGAGCCGGTGCGCATCTCGGAGCTCTGAGACCCTCGAGGTACCGCTGGGCGGTGCTGGCGGCGGGGACGTTCGCGCAGTCGACCTACTCCGCGATCTGGTTCGGGGTCGCCGTGCTGGCTCCCTACCTGCGCGACAGGGACCGGCTCTCCCTCGGGCAGATGGGCGTGCTCATGTCGGCGTCGCTCGCCGGCTCCGTCGTCAGCCTGATCCCGCTCGGTCTGCTCGCCGACCGCTTCGGCGAGCGGCTCGTGCTCGTGCTCGGCGTCGGCGCCTGCGGCGGCGCGCTGCTCGGCGCCTCGCAGGCGGACGGCTTCTGGGCGCTGCTCGCTGCGCTCGCCGGCGCGGGCCTCCTCGGCGCGAGCGTCCAGTCCGCGAGCGGCCGCGCCGTGATGGCGTGGTTCCCCGGCGCGCAGCGCGGGCTCGCCCTCGGCATCCGCCAGACCGCGATCCCGATCGGCGGCTTCGTCACCTCCCTCTCGCTGCCGCCGATCGTGCGCGCCGGCGGTGTCGGCTGGGGGTTCGCGACGATGGGCATCGCCTGCCTCGCGTCGGCGACGGTCGGCGGGCTCGTCCTGCGCGAGGGCCCGCCGCCGGCGCCGGCCGACGACGAGACGCCGAAGCCGCTGCGCGACCGGCGCATCTGGCAGATGTCGATCGGCAGCGCGCTCGTGGTCGCGCCGCAGATGTGCATCGTGGGCTTCACCGTGCTGCTGCTGCACGACCACCGTGGTATGTCGGAGAGCAGTGCGGCCGCGGTGCTGGCCGTCGTGCAGGCGCTCGGGATCGGCGCTCGGGTCGCCGCCGGGCGCTGGTCCGACGTGGTCGGCTCGCGCCTCGGGCCGGTGCGCCAGATCGCGCTCGCGATCGCCGCGCTCGTCGTCGTCTCCGCCGCGCTGCTGGACGCACCGCTGCCCGTGCTGCTGCCGGCGCTCGTCGCGGCGGGCGTGCTGGCGATGAGCTGGAACGGCCTCTCCTTCGCCGCCGCCGCCGAGCTCGCCGGGCACGCGCGCAGCGGGGCCGCGATCGGGCTCCAGCAGACGCTCCTGAACGGCTCGGGTGCGCTCTACCCGGGCCTCTTCGGGACGCTCGTCGCCGCCACCTCGTGGCCGGTCGGGTTCGTCGCGGTCGCGTTGCTGCCGCTCGCCGGCTGGCGCGTGCTCCGCGCTGTGCCGGGATAAGTTGCCCAGGTGAGCGTGCTCGACCGGCTCGACGCGATCTACGCGATCGCCCCGCACCGCGCCGGCTACTCGCCGGAGGAGGACGCAGCGCACGCGCTCGCGGCCGAGTGGATGCGCGACGCCGGCCTCGAGGTCTCCACGGACGAGGCCGGGAACCTCTTCGGCCGCCGCGGCGACGCGCGCGTCTGGGCGGGCTCGCACCTCGACAGCGTTCCGACGGCCGGCCGCTTCGACGGAGCGCTGGGCGTCGTCGCCGCGATCGAGGCGGCGGCGCGGCTGCCCGACGCGCCGCTCGCGGTCGTCGCCTTCCGCGCCGAGGAGACGGGCCCGATGGGCAGCAGGCGCCTGACCGAGCACCCGGACGCCTACCTCGAGGTGCACATCGAGCAAGGCCCGGTGCTGGAGCGACTGGGCGAGCCGCTCGGCGTCGTCACCGCGATCGCGGGCCAGGCCCGCGGCACGCGCGTCTTCCGGGGCAGGGCCGACCACGCGGGCACGACGCCGATGGGCGCGCGCGCGGACGCGCTCGTCGACGCCGCCCGCTTCGTTCTCCACGTGCGCGACTGCGCGCGCGAGGGCACCGTCGCCACCGTCGGGCAGATCGTGTGCGAGCCGAACGCGGTCAACGTCGTCCCGGAGACGGTGACCGTCTCCGTCGACGCGCGCTCCCCCGACCCGGAGCTGCTCGACCGGCTGATCGCCGAGATCGGGTTCGACGTCGCCTGGCGCACGGAGCCGGTGCCGCTGGGGGACGCCTTCGCGGCCGTGCTGCCGGACGCGCCGCGCCTCGTCTCGGGCGCCGGCCATGACGCGATGGTCGTCCCGAACGCGTCGATGCTCTTCGTCCGGTCGCTGAACGGCGGCGTCAGCCACCACCCGGACGAGCTCTCGAGCGAGGAGGACGTCGAGCTGGCGGTCGCTGCGCTCGTCGCCGCGATCGTTAGGCTCGTCCGGTGAGCGAGTACGAGATCATGAGCTGGGACGACCTCGGCATCGGCTCCCGGGAGCTGGCGGAGGCGGTCGCCGCCGACGGCTACCGGCCCGACATGATCCTCGGCATCGCGCGCGGCGGCCTGCTCGTCGCCGGCGCCGTCGGCTACGCGCTCGGCGTCAAGAACACGTTCACGATGAACGTCGAGTTCTACACCGGCGTCGACGAGCGGCTCGAGATGCCGATGATCCTGCCGCCGGTGCCGGACCTGGTCGACTTCGCGCACTTCAAGATCCTGATCGCGGACGACGTCGCCGACACCGGCGCGACGCTGAAGCTGGTGCAGGAGTTCTGCGAGGGCAAGGTGGCCGAGGTGCGCTGCGCGGTCCTCTACGAGAAGCCCCGCTCGGCGGTCAAGTGCGAGTACGTCTGGCGCCGCACCGACCGCTGGATCACCTTCCCCTGGTCCGCGGAAAACCCCGTAGAGCAGGCGCTTTCTCCCTCTGCCTGAAATCCCTATTCCGCCCCGCCGGACGGTCGGATACATTCGGCCCACCGCCTGCAAATCCGGGTCTCAGGAGGAGAGGATCACGTGAGGAACAGAAAGCTCGTTGCCGGGGCGGTTGCGGTCGCCCTGGCGGCCGTCGCGACCGTCCTGGCACTGGGGACGTCCGCCGGCACCGCGAAGTCGACGGCGGCGTTCAAGGTCGCCTTCATCTACGTCGGGCCGCACAACGACGGCGGCTGGTCCCAGGCGCACGAGGATGGCCGTCTGTACGTCCAGAAAGCGCTCGGCTCGAAGGTGCAGACGACGTACAAGGAGAACATCGCCGTCGGCGCCCAGTTCAACCAGACGGTCGCCAGCCTGGCGGCGCAGGGGTACAAGGTCATCTTCGCGACCTCGTACGGCTTCATCACGCCGCAGATCGCGCAGAAGTACCCGAACGTCGACTTCGAGCAGGCGACGGGCACGCTCGTCTCCAAGAACGTGTCCGAGTACTTCGGCGCGGCGGAGGACACGGTCTTCCTGTCCGGCATGGCGGCCGGCGCCGCGGCGAAGTGCAACACGATCGGCTACGTCGTCGCCTTCCCGATCCCGGAGGTCATCCGGCACGCGAACGCGTTCGCGCTCGGCGCCCAGATGGCCCACCCGGGCGTCCAGGTCAAGCTCGTCTGGACGAACTCGTGGTACGACCCCGCCAAGGAGGGCAAGGCGGCAGCGAGTCTCGTGGGCCAGGGCGCCTGCGTGCTCGGCCAGAACGTCGACTCGCCCGCCGCCGGCCAGTACGCCGAGGCGCACCACATCCCGTGGGTCGGGTACGACTCCGACGCGTCCAAGTTCGCGCCGAAGTCGTGGCTGACGGCGTCGGTCTACAACTGGGGCCCGTACTACCTGTCGCGGGTCAAGGCGGCGATGAGCGGGACGTGGAAGCCGGGCTTCTACTACGGCACGATCAAGGACGGCTTCACGACGCTCGCGAAGTACGGCCCCGGCGTCTCGGCCGCGACCAAGGCGGCGATCGCCAAGGAGGAGGCCAAGCTCCGCGCGAACTCGAACGGCGAGTTCACGGGCCCGCTCTACGACCAGTCCGGCAAGCTTCGCGTCGCCAAGGGCGTGAAGATGCAGGTGCTGAAGGGCGGCACGAACAGCCTCTACGGCATGAACTGGCTCGTGAAGGGCGTGATCGGGAGCCCGAAGGGCTAACGCCGACCGGGAGGGGCGCTTCGGCGCCCCTCCCGCTCTCGCGCGGCCCGGAACGAACGTGCGGCTCACCCTCGAACGCAGGCTCACCCAGCCGCGCTGGCTCGTGGTCGCGGTGCCGGTCGCGTCGGTCGCGTTCGCCTTCCTCGTCGCGGCGCTCGTCCTCGTCGCGACCGGCCACAACCCGCTCTCGACCTACCGGCAGCTCTTCGACGCGGCGTTCCTCCAGACCGGCTCGCTCGACCAGACGCTGATCGCGGCGACGCCGCTCGCCTTCACCGGGCTCGCGGCGGCGGCGGCCTTCCGGATGCGCGTCTTCAACATCGGCGCCGAGGGGCAGCTCTACATGGGCGCGATCGCCGGCGGCGCGGCGGGCCTCTACTTCGGCGGGCGCGGCGGGGCGGCCGTCTTCCCGATCGCGGCGATGGTCGTCGCCGGCGCGCTGGGCGGCGCGGCGTGGGCCTCGATCTCGGGAGTGCTGCGCGCGGTGCTCGGCACCAACGAGATCCTGACCTCGCTGATGCTGAACTACGTCGCGGGTTACATCCTCACGTACCTGATCTTCCAGTCGCAGTCGTACTGGCGCGAGACGAAGGGGTTCAACGCGAGCGTCTTCCCCACGGGCAAGCTGCTGCCGTCGAACGCGCAGTGGCCGGCGTTGACGCTGCACTCGCAGGGAGGGATCGCGCTCCCGCTCGGCGCGGGGCTCGCGGTGCTCGTCGCGTGCGTGCTCTGGGTGCTGTACCAGCGCACGCGCTTCGGGTTCGAGGTGCAGGTGATCGGCGACTCCGAGGGCGCGGCGCGGTACGCGGGCGTGCGGACGCGCCGCAAGATCCTCGCCGTGATGGCGATCTCGGGCGCAATCGCCGGCATCGGCGGTGCCAGCCAGGACGGCGACTTCCGCCACGCCCTCGACGGCGACCCGAACGGCCTCCAGAAGCAGGGCTACGGGTACACCGGCATCGTCGTCGCCGCCCTCGCCCGCTACAACCCGTTCGCGACCGTGCTCGTCGCGTTCCTGCTCGGCGGTCTCCAGAACGCGGGCACCACGCTGCAGGGGCCCGACTTCCCGTCCGGGCTGGTCGGCGTGATCCAGGGGATCATCCTGTTCGCGGCGCTCGGCGGTGAGCTGCTGGTCCGGAACCGAGTGCGGCTCGTGCGCTCGACCTCGTCGTCGACCCCCGCCCCCGTCGTGGAGCCGGCGCCGTGAACAACTCGCTGGCGATCGCGCTGCTCGCGAGCGGAGTCGCGTACGGCACGCCGCTGCTCTTCGCCGCGCTCGGCGAGCTGCTCGCCGAGCGCTCCGGCGTGCTCAACCTGGGCGTCGAGGGGATGATGCTGGTCGGCGCCGTGATGGGCTTCTGGGCCGAGCAGCGGTCGCACGCCGGCGGCGCCGGGAGCCTGCTGCTCGGCGTCGTCGTCGCGGCGATCGCCGGCTCGGTGATGGCCTCGATCCATGCGTTCCTCGTGATCACGATGCGCGCGAACCAGATCGTCTCCGGCCTCGCGCTGACGATCTTCGCGGGCGGCGCGGGGCTCTCGTCGTACCTCGGCAACGACCTCAACCTCGCCGACGTGCCGGCGACGCACGTCTTCCACGCGGTCTTCCCGGCCTCGATGGAGCGGTGGCCGATCGTCGGCCCGGTGATCTTCGGCCAGACGCCGCTCGTGTACTTCTCGTGGCTGTGCGTCGTCGCCGTCGCCTACTACCTGCTGCGCACGCGGCCGGGGCTGAACGTGCGTTCCGTCGGCGAGGCGCCCGGCGCCGCCGACGCGATGGGCATCAACGTCGCGCGTTACCGCTACGTGCACACGATCGTCGGCGGCGCGTTCGCCGGCATCGCCGGCGCGACGTTCTCGCTCGCCCTGACCCCGCAGTGGGTCGACGGCGACATCATGGTCGCCGGCGCGGGCTGGATCGCGATCGCCCTCGTCATCTTCGCGTTCTGGCGCCCGGAGCTGTGTCTCGTCGGCGCGTACCTCTTCGGCGCCATGCAGGCGCTGGCGCCGGAGCTCCAGGCACGCAACATCAGCCTCGGCCCGACGCAGCTCTGGTCGAACTCGATGCCGTACGCGGCCACGGTGATCGTGCTCGCGCTCGTCTCGTGGCGTGGCGCGCGGCGCAGGCTGGGCGCGCCGGCCGCGCTCGGCGTCGCCTACGTCCGCGAGGAGGGGTAGTGGCCGACGTGCCGGCGATCGAGCTGCGCGGGATCACGAAGCGCTTTCCCGGCGTGGTCGCGAACGACGACGTCGACTTCGCGGCGAGGGCCGGCGAGGTGCATGCGCTGCTCGGGGAGAACGGCGCCGGCAAGTCGACGCTGTCGAACATCATGAGCGGCCTCTACCGGCCCGACGCGGGTGAGATCCGCCTGTTCGGCGAGCTCGTCTCGTTCTCGTCGCCGCGCGACGCGATCGACGCCGGCGTCTGCATGGTGCACCAGCACTTCCGCCTCGTCGATCGCTTCACCGTGGCCGAGAACCTGATCCTCGGCGACCGCCTCGGCGCCGGCCGGCGCTTCCGCATCGACCCGGGCGCCGTGCACGAGCAGGTGCGGAAGCTCGGCGAGCGGTACCGGCTGCCGGTCGACCCGCGCGCGCGGATCTGGCAGCTGTCGGTGGGCGAGCGCCAGCGCGTCGAGATCCTGAAGGCGCTGTACGAGGAGGCGAAGGTGCTGATCCTCGACGAGCCGACGGCGGTGCTCACGCCGGACGAGGCGCAGACGCTGTTCGTGACGGTGCGCGAGATCGTCGCCGAGGGCCGGACGGTGATCTTCATCTCGCACAAGCTGCACGAGGTGAAGGCGGTCTCCGACCGGGTCACGGTGATGCGTGCCGGCCGCCCGATCGCGACCGTCGAGACGGCGGAGAGCAGCTTGCAGTCGCTCGCGGCGATGATGGTCGGGCGCGAGCTGCAGACGGTGACGCGCCGGCGCGAGGCGGCCGTGGAGGGCGAGGCGGTGCTCGTCGTCGAAGGCATCTCGGCCGAGAGCGCACGCGAGCGCACCCGCCTGAAGGACGTCGACCTGACCGTGCGGGCAGGCGAGATCGTCGCGGTCGCGGGCGTCGCGGGCAACGGCCAGCGCGACCTCGCCGAGGCGATCGCCGGCCTGCGCAGGCGCACGCGCGGCGGCGTGCGCGTCGCGGGACGTCTCCTCCGCAACGGCGACCCGCGCTCGGCGTTCCGCGCAGGGCTCGGCTACGTCCCGGAGGACCGGCTCGGGACCGGGGTCGCGCCGAACCTGCCGCTGACGATGAACCTCGAGCTGAAGTCGTACCGCGAGGGCACCGTCGGCCCGTTCATCCGGCTCCGGCGCATGCGCGACAGGGCGGTGCAGGCGATCCGCACCTTCGACATCAAGGCGTCCGGCCCGCAGGCGGAGGCGCGCACCCTCTCGGGCGGCAACCTCCAGAAGGTCGTGCTCGCCCGCGAGTTCGCCGCGCACCTGAAGGTGCTGGTCGCGGCCTCGCCGACGCGCGGGCTCGACGTCAGCGCCGTCGACACCGTGCACCGCCACCTCTGCGAGGTCGCGGACGCCGGCGTCGGCGTGCTCCTGATCAGCGAGGACCTCGACGAGATCCTCGCGCTCGCCGACCGCATCGTCGTCATGTACGAGGGGACGCTGACGCCGGTCGCGAACCGCAACGACATCGACGAGATCGCCGTGCTGATGGCCGGCGGCGCCCCGGCCCAGGCCGCGACCGTTTAGAGCTCAGACGCCGAGCAGGTGGCGGGCGCCGGTCTCGTCGTGCTCGGCCGGGACCGTGCCGCCCTCGAGCAGGAGGCCCTCGCCCGGGATGGCGGCGATCCGTTCGAGCAGGTGCGGGTCGATCAGCACCGTCGCGGTCTCGAGCGGCTCGTGGCCGACGAAGAAGTGGAGCATGCACGGCCCCTCGAGCGCGAGCAGCCGGCGGCGCGCGGGCTCGACGAGCGCGAGCAGCGCCTCGAGGCGCTCCTCGAGCGCGTGCTCGGGGCCGAGCGGGCTGTCGAGCACCCACGCCGTCTCCTGGCGGCGCGGCGCGTGGGGGAGCGACCTCGTCAGCGGCTCGCCGATCTCGCCGACCGACGTCGGGCGCAGGCCCGTGCGCCGCGTGATCTCGGCCGCGCCGAGCGACGCGCTCAGGATGCGGAAGCCGACTCTGCGGTGCTTGCCTTCCATCGCGGCGCGACCGACGCTAGCGCCGCCGGGCCGGCGTTCCATCGCCGAAAACCCTTATCGGAGCTCGCGGAACGAGATCGGCTGCGCACCCTCCCAGAGCGTGCGCCGTCCGAGCTCGCGGAGCTGGTCCTGCCCTTCGACGAGCGTGGCGAAGTGGTTCGCCCAGAGCTGCCCCGCCTTCGACGCGAAGTTGCAGTAGCCGTACGGGAACAGGAGCTCGGTCTCGCTCTGGCCGCCCGGGTAGAGCGCGAGCTCGCCGGGGTGGGGGTAGGAGGTCGCGTTCTCCGGGCCGATCCCGAGGTCGCGGTCGCCCCACGGGATCCAGTTCGACTCGCCGCTCCAGCGGCAGTGGATGATCCGGTCCTCGAGCGGGAGGATCGCCTTGAACGCGGCGACGGTGCTCGGTGCGAGCTCCTCCTCCCAGCGCGCGACGAAGCGCAACCCGGACGCGACGATCTCCAGCACGGGCGAGAGGCTACCTGACGGGCGTCAGCGGATCAGCAGCGCGACCGCGACCAGCCCCGCCGCCACTGCGCCGAGGATCGGCCACACGTTCAGGCCCCGGTGGCGCAGGTTGAAGTAGTGCCGCGTCAGCGCGCCGAGCGCCATCAGCGCCACCAGGATCAGCCACGCGTGCGCGTGCCCGTACGTGAACGGGAAGTGGTTCGAGAGCATCGCGAACAGCACCGGCAGCGTCAGGTAGTTGTTGTGCACCGAGCGCGTCTTGCCGCGTGCGTTCCACACCGGATCGGGCTCGCGTCCCGCCTCCTTCGCCCGCACCAGCTTCCAGTGGCTCGGGATGATCACGAAGAAGACGTTGCCGACCATCATCGTCCCGATCATCGCGCCGACCTGCAGGTACGCGGCGCGCGGCGCGAACAACCTGCCCGCGCCCCACGCGGAGACGCACAGGAACCCGAACACGAGCAGCGCGAGCACGAGCTCGTCGTTCGCGAACGCGCGGCACAGCCCGTCGTAGACGAGCCACGCGATCGCGAGCCCGGCGACCGAGATGACGATCGCCTGCCACGCCGACAGGTTCGCCACGGTCGGGTCGATCATGTACGACGACGCGTGCGAGTAGTAGACGGCGACGATCAGCCCGAAGCCCGAGAGCCACGTCGTGTACGCCTCCCACTTGAACCAGTGCAGCGGCTCCGGCAGCCGCGCCGGCGCGAGCCTGAACTTCTCGACGCGATAGAACCCGCCGCCGTGGATCTCCCACGCCTCCCCGCCGACGCCGCGGCGTGCGTCGTCAGGGTCGGCGGGCGCGCGCAGGTGGTTGTCCAGTGCGATGAAGTAGAACGACGCGCCGATCCACGCCATCGCCGCGACGACGTGCAGCCAGCGGAGCAGCATCCCCGCCCAGCCCCACCAGTAGTCGCTGAGCGCTAGGACGTGCGCCATCGGTCGACCGCGATCCGGACGAGCTCGTCGACGCCCGTCTCGAGCTCCTCCTCCCGCGTCCGCTCGAGCCGTTCGCGCAGCACGGGGACGATCTCCCGGCGCGGGCGGCGGTTGACGAAGACGACGAAGCGGAAGCCGAACTTCCGCTCGTAGGCGGCATTCAGCTCCGCCAGCTCGGCGAGCACCGCCGGGTCGTCGTCCGTGCCCTGCTCGGCGGCGGAGCGGGCGGAGGCCGCCCGGGCGCCGATCGCGGGGTGCGCGTCGAGCACCTCCCGCTTCTCCTCGGCCGTGAGCCCGCGCGCGACCTCGCGCGCGCGCCCGAGCGGGTCGTCCTGCGCGGCCAGCAGCTCGACGAGCCGCGTCCGGCCCTCGAACAGCTCCGCCAGCTCCTCCTCGCTCAGCTGCCGCGGTAGCTCGCGCACGCGTAGGACGAGATCAGCAACGGGACGTGATAGTGGCGCTCCTCAACCAGCGCAAGGACGAGCTCCACGCGTTCGAAGAAGCCGCCCTCGACGTGGAAGACGAGCCGGTACTCGTCGGGCCAGAAGTCGCTCTCGAACAGGTTCGGGATGCGGCCGTCCTCGTCCGTCTCCTGGAGCGAGATCAGGTCCCTGCCGCGGTAGAGCGCGACCTTGACCCCGCCGACGGGCTCGCCGATCTCGGTGTCGAGCACGTGGGTCGACAGCGTCACCGCCATAGCCGTGCCGCCTGTTTGCGGTGCTCGGCGGCGATCTCCTCCTCGCTCGCGCGCACGAGCGCGCCGCCGCGCACCACGTCGACGCCGCCGACGAGCAGCCGGTCGACGCGGTGGGGGCCCGCCAGGACGAGGTTCGCGACGAGGTCATCGGCGCCGCCGAACTCGAGCCCGTCCGTCCGCCAGACCGCGACGTCGGCGCGCTTGCCCGGCTCGAGCGAGCCGAGGTCGTCGCGCCGCAGCACCTCCGCGCCGCCGCGTGTGCCGAGCCGCAGCGCCTCGCGCGCCGTCAGCGCCTCGCCGCCGCCGCGGCCGCGCGCGACGAGCAGCGCCTGCTTCACCTCGAGGAAGAGGTCGCCGCGCTCGTTCGACGCCGTGCCGTCGACACCGAGGCCGACGCGCACGCCCGCGTCGAGCAGGTTCCGGACCGGCGCGACGCCCGCGCCCAGGCGGAGGTTCGACGACGGGCAGTGCGCGACGCCGACCCCGGCGCGCCCGAACGTCGCCACGTCTGCGTCGGAGAGGTGCACGCAGTGCGCGCACCACGCGTCCGCGGCGACCCAGCCGACGCGCTCGAGGTACTCGACCGGCGTGCACCCGTACAGCTCGCGGCAGTACGCGTCCTCCTCGACCGTCTCCGCCAGGTGCGTGTGCAGCTGGAGGCCGAGCCGCCGCGCGAGCGCCGCCGACTCCTCCATCAGGCGCGTCGTGACCGAGAAGGGCGAGCACGGCGCGACCGCGACCTGCACCTGCGCGCCGTCGGCGAGCCCGTGCAGCCGCTCGGTGTCGGCGAGGATCGCGTCGATCTCCTCGACGAGCGAGTCGGGGGGCAGTCCGCCGTCGGACTCGCCGAGGTCCATCGATCCCCGCGAGGCGACGAGGCGCACGCCGAGCTCGCGCGCCGCCTGCGTCTCGGCCTCGACGAGCCCGGTGACGCCGCGCGGGAAGACGTAGTGGTGGTCGAAGACGGTCGTGCACCCGGAGAGCGCGAGCTCCGCGAGGCCCGCCCGCGCCGCGGCGTACTCCATCTCGTCGTCGAGACGCGCCCACACCGGGTAGAGCGTGCGCAGCCAGGTGAAGAGGTCGGCCTGCTGCGCGCGGGCTCGCGTCAGGCTCTGGTACAGGTGGTGGTGGGTGTTGACGAGCCCCGGCGTGACGACCGCGCCGCGCAGGTCCTCCGCGCCCGCCGGCGCGTCGCCCGCGCCGACCGCCTTGACGAGGCCGTCCTCCAGCTCGAGCCAGCCGTGCTGGTGCTCGGTGCCGGCGTCGTCCATCGTCACGACCCACGCGTTGCCGAGGATCACGACGACGCCTCCAGCGGCACCAGCCGGAATTGATCCACGTCGACCAGACCCTGGTCGGTGAGCTTCAGGCTCGGGATCACGCTCAGCGCGAGGAAGGAGAGGTGCTGGAACGGCGCCTCGAGCGTGCAGCCGAGCGACCGCACCGCCTCGACGATCGCGAGCGACCGCTCGACGACGTCCTCCCACGCGAGGTCGGAGAGCAGCCCGGCCACCGGCAGCGGCAGCTCCCCGATCACCTCCGCGCCGTCGACGACGACGATGCCGCCGCCGCGGTTCGCGAGCCGCCGCACCGCCGCCGCCATCGACGCATCGTTCATGCCGACGACGACGAGGTTGTGCGCGTCGTGCGCGACCGAGGAGGCGATCGCGCCGCGCCGGAGGCCGAAGCCGCGGACGAAGCCGAGCCCGGTGCGGCCCGTGCCGAGGTGGCGCTCGACGACGGCGATCTTCGCGAGGTCCCGCTCCGGGTCGGCGAGCGCCTCGCCGGCGCGCGCGACCGGCGTCGCGACCAGCGAGTCCGTCACGATCTGCCCCGGCACGATCCCGATCACGCGCGCGTCGCCGCCCTGCCACGGGATGCGGAACATCTCCGGCCCGAAGGCGCCGATGCGCACGGTGTGCCGCACCCAGTCGGGGACGGCGGCGCGAGGGAAGTCCTCGACGGGACGGCCGTTCTTGAGGACCGTCCCGGGCACGAACCGCTCCAGGTCCGGCAGGAGCAGCAGGTCGGCGCGGTAGCCGGGGGCGATCGCGCCGACGTGCTGGAGCCCGTGCCAGAGCGCCGGGTTGAGCGATGCGCAGACGAGCGCGTCCTCGGGCGGGATCCCGAAGGCGACCGCCTCGCGCACCATCGAGTTGATGTGGCCGTCGCCGGCGATGTGCTCCGGCTCACGGTCGTCGGTGCAGAAGGCGATCCGCCCGGGCCCGAACTCGGCGAGCAGCGGCAGCAACGCGTGGAGGTTGCGGGCCGCGGTCGCCTCGCGGATCAGCAGCCACATGCCGGCGCGCAGCCGCTCGCGTCCCTCCTCGGCGGTGTACGCCTCGTGGTCGGAGCGGATGCCGGCGGCGGCGTACGCATTCAGCGCACGGCCGAGGACGCCGGGCGCGTGCCCGTCGACGTGCTGCGCCAGGTCGAGCTTCGCGAGCTCGGAGGGGGCGCCGCCGACGACGCCGGGGAAGTTCATCATCTCGGCGAGCCCGATCACGCGGCGCCGCCGCAGCAGCGCGTCGAGGTCGCCCGGCGTCAGCTCGCGACGCGGCGACTCGAAATGGGAGGCGGGCACGCAGGACGACGCCATGAACCAGACGTCGAGCGGGACCTCGTCGCACAGGTCGATCAGCCAGTGGACGCCGTCGGTGCCGAGCACGTTCGCGATCTCGTGCGGGTCGGCGACGACGCCCGTCGTGCCGAACGGCAGCACGAGCCGGGCGAACTCGTCGACGAGCAGCTTCGACGACTCGAGGTGCATGTGGGCGTCGATGAACCCGGGCACCACCCACGTCCCGGTCGCGTCGAGCGTCTCCCTGCCCTCGTATGCGCCGAGTCCCGCGATCCAGCCGTCGACGACGGCGACGTCGGTCTCGAGCCACTCGCGCGTGAACACCGACAGCACCGTGCCCCCGCGGACGACGAGGTCGGCCGGCTCGTCGCCCCGGGCGACCGCAAGGCGCCGCGAAAGGGGTGCGTCCATTTCCCGAGAACCGTACAGTCCGGCCGGATGGACGTCCTCACGCCACGCAGCCTCGAGGAGGCGCTGCGCCTGAAGGCGGAGCGCCCCGACGCGGTGCCGATCCAGGGCGGGACGGACGTGATGGTCGCGCTCAACTTCGACCGCGGGCGCCCGGCCGCGATGCTGAACCTGAACGAGGTGGCGGAGCTCCGCGGCTGGCGCCGCGAGGACGGCGCGCTGCGGCTCGGCTCGGGCCTCACCTACGCCGAGGTCGAGCACGGCCCGCTGCGCGACGTCCTGCCGGCGCTCGCCGAGGCGTCGCGGACGGTCGGCTCGCCGCAGATCCGGAACCGCGGCACGATCGGCGGCAACCTCGGCACGGCGTCGCCGGCGGGGGACGCGCTGCCCCCGCTCGTGGTCGAGCGCGCGCTCGTCGAGTGCGCCTCGGTGCGCGGCGTGCGCACGATGCCCGTCGCCGAGTTCGTCACGGGCGTGAAGCGGAACGCGCTCGAGCCCGACGAGCTGATCACCGCGGTGCTGGTCGAGCCGTCGGGCGCCCCGCAGACGTTCCTCAAGGTCGGTCCACGCAACGCGATGGTGATCGCGGTCGTGTCGCTCGCGGTGGCGGCCGGCGACGAGCTGCGCGCCTCCTTCGGCTCCGCCGCCCCCCGCCCTGTGCTCGTGACCGCGCCGCGAGACGAGGCGGAGGCGTTCGCCGAGCGCGTCGTCGCTGCCGCATCGCCGATCGACGACGTCCGCGGCACCGAGCGCTACCGCCGCCACGCGCTGCACGTGTTGACGCAGCGCGCGCTGAAGCGGGTGCTCGCATGAGGGTGACGATCACCGTCAACGGCGCCGAGCGGCAGGCCGACTGCTGGGAAGGCGAGTCGCTGCTCTACGCGCTGCGCGAGAAGCTCGGCTACCCGGGCTCGAAGAACGCGTGCGAGCAGGGCGAGTGCGGCTCGTGCTCGGTGCTGCTGGACGGGACGCTCGTCTGCGCCTGCCTCGTGCTGGCTGCGCAGGCGGACGGGCACGAGGTGACGACCGTGGAGGGGCTCGCCGACGGCGACGACCTGCACGTCGTGCAGCAGGCGTTCGTCGAGACCGGCGCCGTCCAGTGCGGCTTCTGCACGCCCGGCCTCGTCGTCGCGACCGCCGATCTGCTGCGCCGGGTGCCGAGCCCCTCCGACGACGAGATCCGCGAGGCGCTCTCCGGCAACCTCTGCCGCTGCACGGGCTACGCCAAGATCTTCGACGCCGTACGGCTTGCGGCGACGCGCGCATGACGCAGGTCGCGCCCCTCCAGGTCGGCAGGATCGGGCAGCTCGTGCCGCGGCACGATGCGCCGCCGAAGGTGAAGGGCGAGTTCGCGTACGCGAGCGACCTGATCGCCCCCGGCATGCTCTGGGGCCACACGCTTCGCAGCCCGCACGCGCACGCCCGCATCAGCGCGCTCGACACCTCGGAGGCCCTGACGATGCCCGGCGTGCACGCCGTGCTCACGCACGAGGACGTCCCGGGCGAGAAGCTCTACGGCCTCGAGTTCGCCGACCAGCCGGTGCTCGCGATCGACCGCGTCCTGTACTACGGCGAGCCCGTCGCGATCGTCGCGGCGGAGCACCCGGAGCAGGCACGCCGGGCGGCCGAGCGGATCCGCGTCGACTACGAGCCGCTCGAGCCCGTCGCCGACATGGAGCGCGCGCTCGAGCAGGCGGACCTCCATCCGGAGAAGCCGACGCGCGGGCACGGCTACTTCGAGGACGAGCGGCCGAACGTGACGCGCCACATCGTCATCCGCCACGGCGACCCCGACGCCGAGGGCGACGTGGCGGTCTCCGGCTACTACGAGCTCGGCATCCAGGACCAGGCGTTCCTCGGCCCGGAGGCGGGGCTCGCGGCGCCGGACGGCGAGGGCGGTGTCGACATCTACGTCGCGACGCAGTGGCTCCACGTCGACCGCGCGCAGGTCGCGCCGTGCCTCGGGCTCGCGCCCGACCGGGTGCGCATCCACCTCGGCGGCGTCGGCGGCGCGTTCGGCGGCCGCGAGGACCTTTCGATGCAGATCCACGGCGCGATGCTGGCGCTGCACACGAACCGCCCTGTGAAGATGGTCTACAACCGCGAGGAGTCCTTCACCGGCCACGTGCACCGGCACCCCGCGCGCATCTGGTGCGAGCACCGCGCGACGCGCGACGGCCGGCTCGTCAACGTCCGCATGCGGATCCTGCTCGACGGGGGCGCGTACGCCTCGTCGTCGACGGCCGTCTGCTCGAACGCCGCGTCGTTCGCGGTGGGCCCGTACGAGACGCCGAACGCGCTGATCGAGTCGACCGCGGTCTACACGAACAACCCGCCGTGCGGGGCGATGCGCGGGTTCGGCGCCGTGCAGACGTGCTTCGCCGCCGAGGCGCAGATGGACAAGCTCGCGGCGGCGCTCGGCCTCGACCCGGTCGAGCTGCGGCTGCGGAACGCGCTCGGCCCGGGCTCGGTGCTGCCGACCGGGCAGACGATCACCGGCTCGCTGCCGGTGGCGGAGGTCGTGCGCGCCGCGGCCGCACTCGAGCCGCCGCCCGCGGAGCCGCTCCCGCGCGACCCGCTGCGGCTGCCGGGCGGCGCCGGCAACACGACGAACGGCGAGGGCGTCCGCCGCGGCGTCGGCTTCGCCGTCGGCTTCAAGAACATCGGCTTCTCGGAGGGCTTCGACGACTACACGGCCGCGCGCGTCCGCCTGTTCGCCGACGGCTCGGCGGAGGTGCACTGCGCCGCCGCCGAGGTCGGCCAGGGCGTCGGCAACGTCATCCTCCAGGTGGCCCGCACGGAGCTCGGCATCGACGACGTCCGGCTGGCGCCGAGCCAGACGGCGACCGTCGACTCGGCCGGGTCGGCCTCTGCGTCACGTCTGACGTGGATGGTCGCGGGCGCCGTCCGCGACGCCTGTCACGCGGCGCTCGCCGAGCGGGAGCGGCGCCCGGGGGAGGAGGTGGACGTCGAGCGGATCTACCGGCATCCGCGCACGACGCCGCTCGACCCGCGGACGGGGCAGATCACCGGCGAGCGCGCGCACGTCGCGTTCGCGGCCTGCGCGATGAAGGTCGTCGTCGAGGTGGACGTCGAGCTCGGCCTCTCGCGCGTCGTCTGGATCGGCGCAGCGCAGGACATCGGCAAGGCGGTGAACGCGCAGCAGGTGGAGGGGCAGATCGAGGGCGGGACGGCGCAGGGGCTCGGCCTCGCGCTGATGGAGGAGATCCAGACCCGCGACGGCCTGATCACGAATGCGAGCTTCACCGACTACCTGATCCCGACGGCGCTCGACATGCCGCCGGTCGAGTCGGTGCTGATCGAGGACCCGGAGCCGGACGCGCCCTACGGGCTGAAGGGGGTCGGGGAGCCGCCGACGGTCGTCTCGACCGCGGCGATCGCCTCGGCGCTACGCGCCGCCACGGGTCGCGACCTCGTCCGGGTGCCGGTCAAGCCCGACGACATCTGCCTCTGAGGGCGCGGTCGCCGGCTCCTTGCGGACGACGATCGCGACCGCGGCGATGATCACGACGGCGCCGGCGAGCAGGCGCCACGTCATGTGCTCGCTGCGGAAGAGCACGCCGAGCGCGATCGCCACGACGGGATTCACGTAGGCGTACGTCGAGACGAGGCTGAGCGGCGCGTTCGCGAGCAGCCAGACGTAGGCGCTGTAGCCGACGATCGACCCGAAGGTGACGAGGTAGACCCAGCCGAGGAGCGACGTCGCGGACGGCGAGAAGTGGTGCACGGTGAAGACCGAGGCCGGCAGCATCAGCAGCCCGCCCGCCAGCATCTCGAGCGCGGTCGCGGCGAACGGGTCGGCGGGCATCGGCAGGCGCGCCGACGCCCACGAGCCGACGGACCACATCACGGCCGACACGACGCAGAGGCCGATCCCGGTCCAGTGCGCGCCGCCGGACGGCTTCGCGAGCACGGCGACGCCGGCGAAGCCGACGCCCACCCCGGCGAGCACCTGCCACGGCAGCCGCTCCTGCGACAGGCGCAGCACCGCCACCCACAGCGGCACCGACGCGATCAGCAGCGACGCGAGCCCCGTCGGCACCGTGCGCTCGGCGAAGAAGAGGATCGCGTTCGCGCCCGGCAGGAGCGCCCCCACGAGAACGCACGTCGCGAGCGCGCGGCGCGTCGTCCGGAGCGTCCCGCCCCGCGCCCGCACGATCGCGGCCATCAGAGCGCCGGCGGCGACGAAGCGCGTCGCGACGGCGAACAGCGGCGGGATCGTCTCGCCGGCGTACGCGATCCCGAGGTAGGTCGAGCCCCAGATCACGTAGACCGTGACCAGCGCGGTCCAGACCTTCGCCCCGTGCGACACAGAGTTACCGAACGAGCGAGAGCGCCGCGCCGATTCCCAGCAGGGCGATCCCGGCGAGCCGCGCGGGCGAGAGCGCGATCTGGTGCACCCCGAAGAGGCCGAAGCGGTCGATCACCGCGCCCATCACGAGCTGCCCGGCGATCAGGATCCCGATCACCGCGGTCGCTCCGATCCGCGGCTGCGCGAAGGTGATCGTGCCGACGACGGTGAAGCCCATCAGCCCGCCGATCCACATCCACGCGGGCGTGCGGAGGACGTGGTGCAGGCCGCCGAGCCCCCCGCGTGCCGCCAGCAGCACGACGAGCGAGAAGCCGAGCTGGACGAGCGTCGAGAACGTGAGCGCCTCGAGCACGCCGATGCGGCCACCGAAGCGGCCCATCACGGCGACCTGCACCGAGCCTGCGAGCCCTGCCAGGACCGCGAGGACGACCGCGAGCGACGTCAAGCTGCGCTCGGGTCGCCCTGCCAGAGGCTGAAGCGGTTCCCCTCGGTGTCGACGCAGGCCGCGAACCAGCCGTGGGTCGGCACCGGCTGCTGCTCGTCCGCGGTGCCGCCGAGCTCGCGCACCCTGGCGATCGAGGCGGCGATGTCGTCGGTCTCGAAGTAGACGATCGGGCCGCTCCCCGCCTTGTCGGACGGGAAGATCGCGCCCCCCTGACGCTCGCCCGACTGGAACATGCGGTAGTCGAAGCCCTCCATTGCGCTCTCGGCGGCGCCGTAGTCGAAGAGGCCGTTCCAGAACGCGGTCGCGCGGTCGGCGTCCGCGGCGGGCAGCTCGAAGTGAACGATCGCTCCCGGCATGAGTACGCTCCTCTCTCCAGGCGAAGGGAGACGGGATGGTCAGGGTGTTCGTACTGTACGACGAAGAGCCCGACGCGCAGCAGTACGCCGAGCACGCGGCGGTGTGCGAGCGGGTCCCCGGCGGCACGTTCCGGCACGGGAACGTCTTCGGCTCGCCGGCGGGCCACGCCGCGCACGCCTACTACGCGGAGTGGGAGTTCGACGACATGGACGCGTTCAAGGCGGCGACGCAGACGGACGAGTTCATGGCGACGGGCCGAGACGCCCGCGACCGCGGCCTGCCGCGCCCCACGGTCGAGTTCGTCTCGCTCGGCTAGCAGCTAGCCGAACTTCGGCGCGCGCTTCTCGCGCACGGCGGCGACGCCCTCGTGCACGTCGGGGGCCGCCATGTCGAGGAACTCGAGCGCCAGCGACGCGTCGAACGCGGGCCCGGCGGCGCGCAGCCAGTTGTTCAGCGCGAGCTTCGTGTGCCGGATCGCCTGCTGCGCGCCGGTCGCGAGCCGCGTCGCGATCTCGAGCGCGCGCTGCTCGAGCTCCTCCTCGGGGACGCACAGCGAGACGAGCCCGATCCGCTCAGCCTCGACGCCGTCGAGCGGCTCGCAGAGCAGCAGGTGGTACTTGGCCTTGGCGAGCCCGCACAGCAGCGGCCACACGATCGCGGCATGGTCGCCGGCGGCGACGCCGAGCCGCGTGTGGCCGTCGACGATGCGCGCCTGCGGCGTCGCGAGCGAGATGTCCGCCAGGAGCCCGACCGCGAGGCCGGCGCCGACGGCGGGGCCGGTGATCGCGGAGACGATCGGCTTCGGGCAGTCGATCACGTTGTAGACGAGGTCGCGCGCCTCGCGGAACACGCGCGCCCGTGTCTCGTGGCTCGTCGCGATGTCGACGACGAGGTCGAGGTCGCCGCCCGCGCTGAAGGCGCCGTCGGCGCCGCGCACGAGGACGGCGCGGGTCTCCTCGTCGTCGCCGATCGTGTGCCACACGTTCGCGAGCTCGCGGTGGGCGGACGCGTCGACGGCGTTCAGCTTGCCGGGGGCGCGCAGCGTCAGCCGGAGCACGCCTGGGGCGGGACGGTCGAGCTCGAGGCTCGGGTAGGCGGCGTACCGGTCCACGCGGCGCGACTCTATCGGGGTTTCTCACCGATGATCGGCCGCGGACGGCGGGGGACGATCGCGCGGAAGGAGGTGGGGCATGGAGACCACCGAGAAGCTCGAGCAGACGATCGCGCCGGACGGCGACGGCGACACCCCGTCGCGGCGCCCGCGGCCGATCGTGATCGGCGGCGAGCTGCTGGCGGTCGCCGGCGGCATCGTCGCGGCGAGGCGCCTGCGGGCGCGCCGCACCGCGCAGCGGCGGCGCCGCGGCGAGCGGCTGCACGTCCGCTTCCGCTAGGGGAGCTGTCGGGTCGGGCCGTGTCCGGTGCCGGGCATCTGGACACGGCCGATTCGGCCGTGCCGCGGTTTATGGTTGACGGCGATGGCTGAGGTGGAGGTCAGCCAGGACGCCGGCGTCCTGACGATCACGCTCAACCGGCCGGACGTCCTGAACGCCCTCGACCGGGCGACCCACCGGCAGCTCCAGGCCGCGCTCGAGCGGGCGCGCGACCCCTCCGTGCGCGCGGTCGTGCTGACCGGCGCCGGCCGCGGGTTCTGCGTCGGCCAGGACCTGCAGGAGTTCGGCGCCGGCGCCGGCGACGTGGCCGCGAACCTCCGGGAGAACTACCACCGGAACGTGCTCGCGATCCGCGCCCTCGAGAAGCCGGTGATCGCCGCCGTCAACGGCCCGGCCGCCGGCGCGGGCATGTCGCTGGCGCTCGCCTGCGACGTGCGGATCGCGAGCGAGGACGCGAGCCTCGTGCCCGCATTCATCAACATCGGCCTCGTCCCCGACTCGGGCGGCACCTGGCTCGTCCGCCGCCTGCTCGGCGCCGCGCGCGCGTTCGAGTGGCTGACGACGGGGCGACGCCTCGCCGCGCAGGAGGCCCGCGAGTGGGGCCTCGTCTCCGAGGTGGTGCCCGCTGCGGAGCTCGCCGAGCGTGCGGCCGAGGTCGGGCGCCTCTTCGCGGCGATGCCGACGCGCGCCGTCTGGCAGACGAAGCGGCTCCTCGACGCGGCCGAGACGAGGACCTTCCCCGAGCAGCTCGAGCTGGAGGCCGCGACGCAGGCGGAGCAGGTGCTGACGCCCGATTTCGCCGAGGGGGTCGCCGCGTTCCTCGGCAAGCGCGAGGCGAGCTTCAGCGGCGCCCCGCCGGCGTGGCCGCACCCGATCCGCCTCGTCGTCACCGACGACCTGCGGCGCTGGCGGACGACCGTCGCGCTGCGCTACCTGCTCGCGCTGCCGCACCTCCTGCTGCTCAGCGCGTGGACGTACGTCGCACTCGCCGTCGGCGTCGTCAACTGGGTGATCACGCTCGTGCGCGGTCGCACGCCGCTCGGCGTCCACGAATGGCTCGCGCGGCTCGTCCGCTACCAGGCGCACGTCTACGCGTACGTGTACCTCGTGGCCGACCCGTACCCGTCGTTCCGCGGCTGGCCGGGCACGTACCCGGTCGACGTCGCGATCGACCCGCCGGCGCCGCAGTCGCGCCTGAAGACGTTCTTCCGGATCGTGCTCGTCATCCCGGCGTGGGTGCTCGCCGCCGTGCTCGGCTACGTGCTCGCCTTCGTCGCGCTGATCGGCTGGTTCGTCGCGCTCGCGGTCGGCCGCTACCCGAAGGGCTTCCGCGACCTGAGCGCCTACTGCCTGCGCTACCAGGCGCAGACGAACGGCTACCTGTTCCTGCTCACCGACCGCTACCCGAGCCTCGCGAGCGGCAGTGGGTTCCAGTTCGAAAGGGGAGGCACATGACCCAGACCGACGCCGACCGCCACCCGATCGGCCTGATCGTCGACGACGACCTGAGGCGCAACCGGCTGACGGTCTTCTTCCGGCTGCTGCTCGCCATCCCGCAGTCGATCTGGATCGGCCTGTGGGGCATCGTCACGTACGTCGTGCTGGTGATCGCCTGGTTCGCGGCGCTCTTCACGGGTCGCGTCCCGGGCGGGCTTCACGAGTTCATCGCGCGCTACCTGCGCGCGCAGACCCACATGACCGCGTACGTCTTCCTGCTCGCGGACCCGTGGCCGCCCTTCGGCGGCGCCGCCGGCAGCTATCCCGTCGACGTCCGCATCGACCCGCCGCAGCCCCAGAGCCGCCTGACGGTGTTCTTCCGGCCGCTGCTCGCGATCCCGGCGATGCTGCTCACGTACGTGTTCCGGATCGTGAACCAGCTGGTCGCGTTCCTCGGCTGGTTCTACTGCCTGGCGCTCGGCCGGATGAACGAGGGGATGCGGAACATCAGCGCCTGGCTGCTGCGCTACGAGGTGCAGACCTGGGCGTACCTCTTCCTGCTGACCGGCAAGTACCCGAGCCTGGCCGGGGCGCCGACGGCCTAGGAGGTCAACAGCGCGAGCACCTCGGCGGGCTCGGGGAAGCGCCCGTCGCGCTGCTTCGAGAAGGCGAGCTCGCCGTCGATCTCGACGTCGAACTGGCTGTTCTCGCCGGGCTCCATCTCGGCCGTGTGCGCCGTCCCGTTGATCTCGGCCGCGAGACTCGCGGCCCGCCGGTCGTAGCCGCTTCAGACGGGGCAGTAGAGGATGCGGACGTGCGCCACGCCGCCGAGCCTACACCGAAGCGCGGCCCGCTCAGCTCTGCGGCGGCTCCGCCAGCCCGAGCTGGAACAGGACGCTCAGCCGGTCGGGCACGCCCCAGTGCTCGACGATCTTCCCGTCGCGCACCCGGCAGATGTCGAACACGTCCGTGCGCATCGTGCGACCGGTCGGTGGGTGGCCCATGAACGAGCCGTCGTTTGTTCCGCTGCCGACCATGCGGATCCACACCTTGTCGTGGTCGACCGCGAGGTCCTCGATCTCGAGGTGGAAGTCGGAGAACGCGTTGCGGAGCGAGGCGATCACGTCCTTCACGCCCTGCGCCCCGGGGGCGTGGTGCGGGCCGAACCTCTGGTGCTCGACCAGGTCGTCGGCGTTCAACTCGTCGGCGACGTCGAGCTTGCCGGCGTTGAAGCCCTCCTCGATCAGGCGGCGGACGACGGACTCGGGACTCATCATCGATCGGTCTCCTTTCGATGCAGTAATTCTGTATCGGATGCGGTGGTACTGTGACCAATATGGCGGGCGATGTCAAGCGGCCCTACCGGTCCGTGCGGCGCCGCGAGCAGGCGGAGCAGACCCGGCGGCGGGTGCTCGACGCCGCCGCAGCGCTCTTCGTCGAGCGGGGCTGGGACGGGACGAGCGTCGTCGCGGTCGCCGAGGCGGCGGGCGTCGCGCCGGAGACGATCTACGCGCGCTTCCGGACGAAGCGCGCCCTGCTCGGCGAGCTCGTGCAGCGGGCCGTGCGGGGTGACGACCCGCGCCCGGTGCCCGAGCAGGAGGGGCCGCGCGCGGTCGCGGCGGCGACCGACCAGCGCGAGCAGCTCCGGCTCTTCGCCGGCGACATCGCCCTGCGGCTCGAGCGCGCCGCGCCGCTCGTCGCGATCGTCGGCGCCGCCGCGCGCTCGGAGCCCGAGCTCGCGGAGCTGTACGAGCGGCTCCACGCCGACCGCAGCCGCAACCTGGGCGGGCTCGTCGAGCTGCTCGAGCGGAACGGGCCGCTGCGGCTGCCTCGCGCCCAGGCCGTCGAGGCGGTGTGGGCGCTGACCGCGCCGGAGCTCCACCAGGCGCTCGTCCGCCTCCGCGGCTGGTCGAGGAGGCGCTACGCCGGCTGGCTCGCGGGGGCGCTCGCGGCGCAGCTGCTCCGCTCCTGAGCGTCGTCCGGGGGCACAATGGCCGCGACGTGGGTCGCAACGAGCCGAAGGTCGTCGTCGACGAGGTCACCGTGCGGTTCGACGGCATGCCCGTCCTCGACCGCCTCGACCTGACGATCGGCACGTCCGAGTTCGTCTCGATCGTCGGGCCGTCCGGGTGCGGCAAGTCGACGCTCTTCAACGCGATCTCCGGGCTCGTGCAGCCGACGTCGGGGCGCGTGCTCCTCGACGGCCGCGACGTGACCGGCGAGACCGGCCACGTCGGCTACATGCTCCAGAAGGACTTGCTGATCCCGTGGCGCACGGTCGTCGGGAACATCGTGCTCGGCGCCGCGCTGACCCGCGGCGTGACTGCGCGCGACCGTCAGGAGGCGGAGCGGCTCGCGACCCGCTACGGGCTCGGAGAGTTCCTCCAGCACTACCCGCACGCCCTCTCGGGCGGGATGCGCCAGCGCGTCGCGCTGATGCGCACGCTCGCGCTCCACACGGACGTCCTCCTGCTCGACGAGCCGTTCGGCGCGCTCGACTCGCAGACGCGGCTCGACATGCAGCTGTGGCTGCTCTCCGTGTACGAGGACCTGAACGTCACCGTCCTCTTCGTCACCCACGACGTCGACGAGGCGATCTTCCTCGCCGACCGCGTGGTGGCGATGAGCGGACGGCCCGGCCGGATCCTCGCCGACCTGCCGATCCCGCTGCCGCGTCCCCGCGACCTCGACGTGCTCACCTCGCCCCGGTTCACGGAGCTGAAGCGCGAGGTGCTCCACCTGCTGCACGCGCCGGCCGTCCCCGTCCCGTCATGACGCTCGCGCTGCGCAGGACGCTCGGTCGGCTGGCCCTCGCGGCGCTCGCGGTCGGGCTGATCTTCGGCCTCTGGAACCTCGCGATCTACGCCTTCGCGCTGAAGCCGTACGCGCTGCCGACGCCCCAGTCCGCCGTCTCGGCGATCGTGCACCGCTGGTCGACGTTCTCGCCGCTGACGGTGCAGACCGTCACCGAGACCGCGTACGGGTTCCTGATCGGCGCCGCGATCGGCTTCGTGCTCGGCGTCGTCATGTCGGCCTCGAAGATCGTGCAGCGGCTCGTCTACCCGACGCTGATCACGTCGCAGGCCGTCCCGATCGTTGCGATCGCCGCCCCCCTGGCGATCCTCTTCGGCTTCGGGATGCTGCCGAAGCTGGTGATCGTCGCCTGGGTGGTCTTCTTCCCGGTCGTCGTCAACGTGCTCGACGGCCTCGCCCACGTCGACCGCGACCTCGTCAACCTCGCGCGCGTGATGGGCGCCAAGCGCACCCGCGCCTTCGTCGCGATCCACCTGCCGGCGACCCTGAGCCCGCTCTTCTCCGGCCTGAAGATCGGCGCGACCTACGCGGTCACCGGCGCAGTGATCGGCGAGTGGATGGCCTCCGCGCAGCAGGGGCTCGGGACGTTCCTCCAGACCGCGAACGCGTCGCTCGACACCGCCGGCGTCTTCGGCGCGACGATCCTGCTCACGGCGATCGGCGTCGCGTCCTTCCTGCTCGTCGTCGCCGTCGAGGCGGTCGCGACCCCGTGGCGGACCCGCTCGACGGCGCGCCGCGGGCTGCGCTCGCTCGCACGACGCACCCGCGTACCCGCAACCCCGTCACCGAGATGAAAGGAGTCCGACGATGCCCCGCATTGCGCTCGCGCTGATCGCAGCGGCCGCGCTGGCGGCGACGGCCGCCTGGGCCACACCCGCGGCGACGAAGCACGCGCAGACGACCACGATCCGCGTCGTCTTCGACTGGCCCGGAATCGACTTCGAGGCGGTCCCGCTCACCGTCGGCAACGCGCGCGGCTTCTACAAGCAGGCCGGCCTGAACGTGCAGATCGTGATCCCGCCGACCACGTCGACGACGGTGAAGATGCTCGCCGTCGGCAGGGGCGACATCGGCTTCGACACCACCACCGACGTCGTGTTCGCCAAGGCGGCGGGGATCGACGTCAAGTCGATCGCCAACTACTCGCAGAACAACAACTGGGGCCTCGTCGCCGCGCCGGGCAAGAAGATCGACCTGACGAAGCTGAAGGGGAAGTCGATCGGCATCTTCACCGACTCGTGGACGAAGGCGATGATGCCGTACGTCCTCAAGGCGGGGCACGTGACGGCGAGCCAGGTCAGCCAGCCGATCTTCTCGAGCGACGACATCGCGCCGCTCCTCGCCGGCAAGATCGACCTGGCCACGAACACGCTCAACTACGCGATCGCCCAGGTGCAGAGCGCGACCGGCAAGGCGCCGAGCGTCCTGCTCGCAACGAAGTTCGGCGCCCCGAACGTGCCGATCTGGGTGTACACGGCGACGAGCTCGTGGCTCGCGTCGCACGGCGCGCAGGCGAAGGCGTTCCTGGCCGCGACGAAGAAGGCGTTCGCCTGGTCGATCGCGCATCCCGCCGCGGCGGTGAACGACTACCTCGCCGCGTACCGGAAGATCGGCGGGACGCAGCAGTACAGCCTCGCCGGCTGGAAGGCGACCATCCCCGCGCTCGGCCCGACGAGCTCGCTGCTCGTCCAGCGCGCGTCGCAGTGGACGCAGGTCGCGCAGGCGCTGAAGTCGGTCGGGCTGCTACCGAAGCCCCTGCCGGCGTCCGCGTACTTCACGAACGCCTACCTCCCGCACTGACGGTCGCGCGGAGCGGGCCGTCCCTGGCGGGCGGCCCGCTCCGGCGCTAGGCGGCGGCGCCGGAGAACGCCTGCGACGCGAACTCCAGCGCCGACGGCAGCGTTGCGTTCCAGAAGCGGCCCTTGCCGATCTCTGCCGCCGGCAGCTGCCAGAGCGTGTGCGAGAGGCCGAACCGGCCGAGGAGTGACGAGAAGTCGAGCGACCACTGCCGCAGGATGTGCCCGTGGTTGCCGCCGACGGACACGTAGAAGCGTACGCCGCTGCGCCTCAGCGCGGGCGCCTGCCGTTGTACGAGCAGTGTCGGGTCGTTCGCGTCGAGGTAGGCCCGCGGGGCGTTCACGAACGGGCCGTCGCGGAAGACCGGGGCGAAGTACCCCTCCCACGACTCGAGCGCACCGAACAGCCCCGGGTGGCGGAGGCCGATGTCCATGGCGCCGAAGCCCCCGGCGCACAGGCCGCCGAGGACCCGGCCGAGCGGCGAGGCGATCGTCGGCAGGCCGGCATCGACCCAGGGCACGACCGTGCCCGCGACGTACGCGTCCCACAGGCCCGCCCACTCGGCGGTGTCGCTGTTCGCGCCTGCAGGCATGACGACGATCATCGGCGCGATCTGCCCGCTCGCGATCATCAGGTCCATGACGCGCGCGAGGTGCAGGCCGGACCAGTACGACGCCGGTGAGCCCCGCAGCCCGTGCAGGAGGTACAGGACCGGGTACCGCTGCGATTGCGAGAAGTCTGGCGGCAGGTAGATCGCGCTCGCGTGCTCGTGCGCCACGTTCGGGTTCGGGATCACGCCTGACCAGACGGCTCCGCCGCCGGGCCCGCGCGAGACGATCGTCCACGACGGCAACGGAGCCGCGTCGGCGGGCAGCGGTCCCACCACGTGCCGCGCCGCCTGCACGCCCGCGACCCACGCCGCGCACGAGGCGAACGCCACCACGGCGAGCGCGCCCGCCTGGATCCGTCTCGGCATGGCCCAATTGCACCGGACCTTGGTTCACGCGCGGTTAGACCGCCTTGCGCCGCCGTTAAGCTCCGTTAGGGAAGAGCTAACTAAATCGTCTTGAACTGCTCGAACGGCTGGCGGCAGGAGGCGCACCAACGGATCGAGCGGCACGGGGTCGGGCCGAAGATGTTCTCGAGCTTCGTCTCGGTCGAGCCGCAGTACGGGCAGCGGAAGGCGTTCGAGCTCAGCTGCACCAGCGTCGTCGGGCCCGCCGAGCGGAGCGGCGGCGGCGCGAACCCCGCCTCGCGCAGCTTCTCGCGGCCGGCCGGCGAGATCCGGTCGGTCGACCACGAGTCGTCCGCGATCACCTCGACCTCCGGCTCGGCGCCCAGCTCCGTCAGCTTCTCCTCCATCGCGCGGCGCATCGCCTCGAGCGCCGGGCAGCCGAGGAACGTCGGCGTGAACTCGACGTGCACGCGGTCGCCGTCGACGGCGACGTCGCGGATCACGCCGAGGTCGACGAGCGAGATGACCGGGATCTCCGGGTCCGGGATCTCGGCGAGCGCCGCCCAGACCGCGTCGGCGCTCACCACTGCGCACCCGGCACCGAGCGCCTGACCTCCGTCATCTCCTCCCACAGCTCGCGGAGCTCGGGCGAGTGCTCGCCCCGCTCCCTCGCCTCGACCGGCTCGCGCCCCACGCGCCGCGCCAGCTCCGCGCGGAGCTCCGGCTCGACGACGCCGAGCGCGTACGGCCACAGCTCGTCGACCGCCGCCTGGAAGCGCGGCTCGTCCCGGAGGCGCGCCGCCCACATCTCCGCGTGCAGGCGGTGGTAGACCTCCTCGCGGTCGATCTTCGCCGCGAGCTGCGCGAGCTCCGCGTCCTCGGACGCCTTCAGCGCGTCGAGGCGCACGCGATCGGCCTCCTCGTACAGGTAGCGGCGCGCGATCGTGTGCGCCCACTCGAGCAGGTGCAGCTCGACGAGCGGCGCGCACCGGTACTCGTCGGGCCCGCGGTCGAACGCGAGCGCGTCGGCGTCGGCGCCGAGCTCGGCGGCGGCGAGCTCGTACAGCGCCCGCGCATGCCCGATCTCGTTCTGCGCGATCGACGAGAAGGCGACGTCCTCCTCGAGCGTCGGCGCGATCCCCGTCCACTCGGAGTCGCGCCAGCCGAGGATCAGCTCGTCGTCAGCGAGGCTCAGCAGCAGCCGTGCCCGCTCGCTCACGCGCCTCCTTCAGCCGCGCCTTGATCGAGTAGCCGTCGACGCGGCGGTACTTGAGGTCGAACTCGTCCGCCCACTCCGTCACCTGGTGGATCGCCTCGCGCGGCACGAGCCAGAGCGCCTCCGACTCGCCGCGACGCCCGTACTGCTCGCGCGCCCACGCGTCCGCGAACGCGGCGTCCGGCGCGACGATCGAGCCGGCGTGGGTGAACGGCTGCCCCTTCCGCTCCTGCCGGAAGACCTCGAAGATCGTCATGCCGCGAGCACGGCGTCGCAGACCCACTTCTCCTGCTCGAGGAAGCGGGCGCGGAAGGCGAGCCGCTCCTGCGAGCGCGGCCCGTGGCCCGTCACGACCGACTTCAGCTCGTCCCAGTCGGGCTCCGTGTACTCCCAGACGCCGTCGTCGGTGCGGCGCAGGTTCCGGTCCGGCACGGTCAGGCCGAGCTCCCAGATCTGCGGCACGTAGCCCTCGAGGAACTGCTGCCGGGCCTCCTCGTTGCCCTGCGACTTGATCCGCCAGACCCACATCGGGTCCTCGTCGCGCGGGATCGGGTTCCCGTGGAATTGCATCAGCGGCCCCCACCAGCGGTCGAGCGCCTCCTGCACGAGCTCGCGCTGCGCGTCGGTGCCGGTCATCATCGCGAGGATCACGTCGCGGCCGTGGAGGATGTGGAACGACTCCTCCCAGCAGATCTTCTTCATGATCCGCGCGTACGGCGCGTACGAGCACTTCAGGAGGGCTTTCTGGCTGACGATCGCCGCCGCGTCGACGAGCCACGCGATCACGCCCACGTCGCCCCACGTCTTCGTGGGGTAGTGGAACACGTTGTGGAACTTCGCCTTGCCGGAGAGGAGGTCGGCGAACATCTGCTCGCGCGGCTTGCCGAGGTCCTCCGCCACCCGGTAGATCAGCTGCGCGTGCCCGACCTCGTCCTGCACCTTCGCGGTCAGCGCCAGCTTCCGCTGCAGCGTCGGCGCCTTCAGGATCCACTCGCGCTCGGGGAGCACGCCCATCAGCTCGCTGTTGGCGTGCATCTCGACGAACTTGACGAGCTTCTGCCGGTACTCGTCCGGCAGCCAGTCGGTCGCCTCGACCTGGCCGCCCGCCTGCACGTGCTCGAGGAACTCCTGTGTGCGTCCGTCCACCGGGACCTCCCTACCGACCGATCGTTAGTCTGGGCAGTGTAGAGATGTCCGCCCGGCGCGAGGAGCTCACCCGGATCGCCGCCCGTCTGTTCGCCGAGCGCGGCTACCAGGGGACGTCGCTGGCCGACCTGGCGGGGGCGCTCGGCGTGCAGAAGCCGTCGCTCTACCACCACATCGCCTCGAAGGAGGACCTGCTCTGGGAGGTCGCCTGGGCCGGCGCGGAGTCGTTCCACGAGGGCCTCGACGCCGTCCCCGGCGACCTGCCGGCGACCGAGCGGATCCGGCTCGCCCTGCGCGCGCACCTGGCCGTCGTCGCCGCGCAGCTCGACGTCGCGACGGTCTTCGTGCGGGAGTGGCGGCACCTCGAGGGCGAGCGGCGCGAGCGCTTCGTCGCCGAGCGGCGTCGCTACGAGGAGCGGATCCGGGCGCTCTACCGCGAGGGGGTCGAGGGCTCGGAGCTTCGCACCGACCTCGACGTCGCCACCGCGGCGCTGCTCTTTCTGAGCGCCGCCAACTGGGCGTACACCTGGCTGCGGCCCGGCTCCGACACCGAGGGGCTCGCCGACCGGCTGTTCGCAGCCCTGCTCGACGGCATGCGGGGGTACGCCACCCCGTAGGACCCCGTAACCGAAGCGCCGCCCCGCCCGTTCTCATTCCGCATTCGAATCACTCGAGTCGGGAGGCAAGATGCGGCGATTCAGGCTTCTGTTCGGTGCGACCCTGGTCGTGCTCACAGCGGCGCTCGGGGGCGCGACCATGCGCTCCGACGCGGCGAGCCCGAGCTCCATGACGCTCGACGTCGGACAGACGTCCAGCGTCCAGTGGACCGGGACGATCCCGGCGGCGAACGTGCACCCGACGAGCGACTGCAACGGCTCGGGGACGGGGGCCGGCGACCAGGCGTCGCTGACGATCGCCACGCCGGGTTACACGACCTTCGATGCGACCTTCACGTTCACGATCTCGTGGACGCCGAGCTCCGGCAACGAGAGCACGAACGACGAGATCCTGACCGTCAACGCGCCGGACGGAAGCGAAGTCGGCTCGAGCGACCACAGCTCGACGAGCGAGACCGTGGTCGCTCACAACCTGGCCGCCGGAACCTACTCGATCCTCGCGTGCGGCTTCAACAACGTGACGCCGCAGGACTACACCGGGACCGTGACCGTCGACCTGACGCCGAAGTCCGGCGGCTCCGGCGGCAGCGGCGGCTCCGGCGGCGGCTCCGGCGGCGGCTCCGTCGCCTCGGTCGACGCGCAGGGGCTCGCGTTCTCGGCGGCGGTCCCCGCCGACCCGCAGCGCGACGAGGCCGAGCCGCTGATCGTCAGCGACAACGCCGGCAACCTCTACACGTGCGGCCCGACCGGCTTCTCCAACGCCGCCGACTACGCCCAGGTCTCGACCGACGGCGGCAACCAGTTCCACCTGCTCGGCACGCCCCCGCGCGGCCAGCAGGGCGGCGGCGGCGGCGGCGACTGCGTCGTCGCGACCGGGATCACACCGAACGCGCAGGGCCACTACCAGTACGCGTACGCGGGCCTCGGCTCGCTGACGGGCTTCACCACCTCCACGTCGCCCGACAACGGACACTCGATCGCCACCGCGGGCCCGAACGGCAACGGCCTGCCGGGCGCGACCTCGAACGGGGCCCTGGCCGACCGGCAGTGGATGACGTTCGTCGACGACCACACGGTGCTGCTCTCCTACAACCAGCAGCAGCCGCGCAACGTGGTCGTGCAGACGTCGACCGACGGCGGGCTCACCTACTCGCCGCTGTCGGTGATCGCGGCGCCCAGCCCGGACTTCCCGGGGCCGATGCACTACATCCCGTCGCTGCACACGGTCGTGATGCCGTGGACGGTGGGCGACTCGGTCAACCTCGCGGTCTCCCGCGACGGCGGCGCGACCTGGTTCGACTGCAACGTCGCGAAAGGCAGCACGTACGTCGGCGGCGGCACCGCCGGCTTCGCGACCGCCGACGTCGACACGGCCGGGAACGTGTACGTGGCCTGGGCCGACAAGTCCGCGTACCACACGTGGCTGGCGTCGGTGCCGGCCGCGAGCCTCGCCTCGTGCAACCAGACGCCGGCCGCCGTCGCGGCGACGGCCGACGGCGTGCCGACGGTGACCGTCGCCTCGGCGCCGTCGCAGGTCGACCGCGACGCGGTGCGCACGACCGTCTTCCCCTGGATCGCCGCGGGCGGCGCCCCCGGGCGTGTCGCCGTCGCGTTCTACGGGACGACGCAGGACGGCGACCCGAACACCGGCGCGTTCAAGGCCGCCTGGAACGTCTACGTCAACCAGTCGCTGAACGCGCTCGACGGCGCCTCGGCGCAGTTCAGCCAGGTGCAGGCGACGACGCACCCGTTCCACTACGACTCGATCTGCCTGAACGGGCTCGGCTGCAACGTGGCCGTGCCGGCCGGCGACCGCTCGCTCGCCGACTTCTTCGCGATCACCTACAACAAGCACGACGGCAAGCTGTCCGTCGTCTTCGACCGCGCGAACAAGCGGCCGGACGACGCCGGCGGCTACGTCGGCTCGCCGATGGTGACCACGCAGATCGCGGGTCCGTCGAACGGCGGCGGCACAGTCTCCGGCGGCCTCGCGCCGCTGCGGCAGTCGACCACCGACCCCAAGGGCGACGCGATCGCGAACTACTCGCTGACGGCGGTCGGCACCACGCCCCCGCCGCCGCCGATGCAGAACGAGCCGGCCGCGGACTTCACCGGCGTCGACATCGGGCCGGATGCGGGCGGCGGCTTCACGGTGACGATGCACCTCGCAGACCTGTCTGCGACCGCGCTCCAGCAGGTTCTGACGGACACCGGAGCGTCGTCGGTGGACTACGTCTGGCGCTTCAGCAACGGCTGGCAGGACGCGGGCGCCAGCGCGTCGTGGAGCCCGGCGCACGGCTGGACCTTCGGGTTCGACCAGTACACGACGGGCAGTGGGCAGTGCGCCTCGAGGGGCACCAAGTGCGTCATCTGGCCGCAGGCCACGCCGATCCCCGGCTCCGCCGACGCCGCGACCGGGACGATCGTCCTCCACGTGCCGTTCAAGGACGCGTCCGGGAACCAGCTCCTGTACGCGCTCGGGCCGAGCGACGGGTCCGGGCGGCCGACGCAGGTGCCGGCCGCCGTCGGCTCGCGCTTCTACGACGGCAGCGCCTGGTCGTTCGCGAACACGCAACCCGCTCCCTCGCCGGCGATGAGCTGGCTGGAGCAGCTCGACAACACGCCTGCGATGGACTTCGTGGCGCCGGCGGCCGCCCCGGGCAGCGGCTCGATCTCGGGCGGCGGCTCCGGGTCCGGCACCGGCCCCGGCTCGGGCCCGGGCGGCGGCTCCGGCTCGGGTGGCGGCTCGGGTGGCGGCTCCGGCTCGGGGCACGGCTCGGGCGGGCACGGCGTCAAGAGCGGCAAGCACACGCTCGCGCACGCCATCCTCCTGCACGGGCTCGTCCGCGCGAGCGTCGGCACGACGGTGGCCCATGCGTGGATCACGCGCACCTCGGTGCTCTACGTCGACGCGCACGCGAGGCTCCGCTTCAGGTCGACGCGCGTGACGTCCGTCTCGATCCGCGGCCATTCGGCAACCCTTCGTGGCGTTGGCGTGCGGAACGGCACCAAGGGCGTGCCCTTCCGCGTCGTGATCGTCGCGGGCAACGTGCGGACCTTGCACGTGTGGTTCGGCCGCTACGTCCGGTCCGGACGCGTGATCCGCGGCACCGTGATCGTGCGCTAGCTCGCAGGCCTCACGGGGGAGCCGGGCCCGGCCCGGCTCCCCCGTGGCATAACTGCGGTGTGAAGCGCGCGGTCCTGATCGTCAACCGGTACTCGACGCACGTGACCGGGGGCCGCATCGGCGCGGTGGAGCGCGTGCTGCGCGAGCGCGTCGGGCTCGAGACGCAGTTCACGCGCCGGCCCGGGCACGCGACGGAGCTGGCGGCAGAGGCCGCCGCGGCCGGTGCGGACGCGATCGTCGTCTTCTCCGGCGACGGCACATACAACGAGGCGCTGAACGGCGCCGACGGCGCCGTCCCGTTCGGCTTCCTGCCCGGGGGCGGCACGAGCGTCTTCCCGCGCGCGCTCGGGCTGCCGCGCGACCCGGTCGCCGCGGCCGCCGCAGTCGCAGCCGCGCTCGCGGAGGGCCGCACGCGGCGCATCTCGCTCGGCGCCGTCAACGGCCGGCGATTCTGCTTCTCGGCGGGCATCGGCTTCGACGGCGAGGCGATCCGCCGGCTCGACCGGCTCGGCCGCGACGACCACGGCGCGCGCCCGGGCGACCTCGCCTTCGCCGCGACGATCGTGCGGATGCTCGCCGAGCGGCGCGCGCGCTACGACGCGCAGCTCGAGGTCGTCGGCGCGGGTCGCGCCGCATTCGTGCTCGTCGCGAACGGCGACCCGTACACCTACGCCGGGTCGCTCCCGCTGCACGTCGCGCCGAAGGCGCAGTTCGAGCTCGGTCTCGACTTCGTCGCGCCGCGGCGCGTGCGGCCGCTCGACGTGCCGCGCCTGCTGTCGTACATCGTGCGCGGGCGCGGCGCGCTCGAGTCGCCCGGCGTGCTCGCGGGGCACGACCTCGACCGGATCGAGGTGCGCTGCGACCGGCCGCTGGCGCTCCAGGCCGACGGCGAGGACCTGGGCGACGTCGAGGTCGCGGTGTTCGAGGCGGCGCGCGATGCGGTGTCGGTCCTCGTGTAGCGCGCTCCTGCTCGCGCTCGTCGTCGCAGGCTGCGGGGGCAGCACGCACGCGGTCGCCGACCCGTTCGCGTACCCGCACCCGCGCGCGCTCGACGTCCGGCTCGGTGCCGCGATCGCGACCAGCCCGACGGCGACGATCCGCACCCTCACGTTCACGGCGCCGGACGGGCGCCGCGTCGCCGCGTACATCGGCATCCCGGCGACGCGCGGCCGCCACCCGGCGGTGCTGTTCCTGCACGGCTCGGGCGGATCGCGGCGCGACCTCCTGGTCCCCGCGGCCCGCCTCGCGCTGCGCGGCGCGGTCACGCTCGCGATCTCGCAGCGCCACGACGCCACGACCTACCGCCCGCTGGTCGTGGACGCCCGCCGCGCCCTCGACGTGCTCGCCGCGCGCAGCGACGTCGACCCGGCGCGGATGGGGGTCTACGGCTACTCGCTCGGCGCGCAGACGGCTGTCATCGTCGCCGGCGACGACCCCCGGGTGCGCGCGGCCGTGGTCGCCGCCGGCCGCGCGAACGACGTCACCCTCTTCTGGGTCAGGCGCGTGCACGCTCCCCTCTTCTTCCTCGGCGGCTACTACGACATCACGGTCCCGACCGCGAGCCAGCGGCGCCTCGCGGCGGCCGCGCCCGGCAGCCCGCCGGTCCACTGGTTCCCCTCCGACCACCTGCTGCCGATGCGGGCGTTCTACGTCGCCGCGGACTGGATCGCCGGGGCCCTGGGGCTCAGGTAGCGTGCTCCCTCGTGCCTCAGGCCGCCCCGGAGCTGCGCACGCTGGTCGACGGCGACACCGCGCCGGACGGGCTCGACGAACCCGGCCTGCTCGAGCTGTACCGCCGCATGGTGCTCCTGCGGACGTACGACGAGCGCTCGGTCGTCTACCACCGGCAGGGGCGGATCGGCACGTACGCGATCTTCTGGAACCACGAGGCGATCCAGGCGGGCGCGACGTACGCGCTGACGGACGACGACTGGATCTTCCCGTCGTACCGCGAGTCGGCGATCGGCCTCGTGCGCGGCCTGCCCGTGCAGACGGTGCTCCAGTGGTGGCGCGGGCACCCGTCCGGCTGGTGGAGCCCGGACGACTGGAACGTCGCGTCGATCTGCGTCCCGATCGGCACGCACGTCCCGCACGCGGCGGGTCTCGCGTGGGGGAAGAAGCTGCGCGGCGAGGACGCCGTCGCGATGGCGTTCTTCGGCGACGGCGCGACGAGCGAGGGCGCGTTCCACGAGGGGATGAACTTCGCGGCGGTGATGCGCGCGCCCGCCGTCTTCGTCTGCAACAACAACCAGTGGGCGATCTCGACGCCGCTCGAGGCGCAGACCCGCTCGGAGACGATCGCGGACAAGGCGATCGCGTACGGCATGCCGGGCGTGCGCGTCGACGGGCTCGACGTGCTCGCGGTCTACGACGCCGCGCGCGAGGCGGTCGAGCGCGCGCGCGCCGGCGAAGGCCCGACGCTGATCGAGGCGGTGCACTACCGCGCGGCGCCGCACGCCACCGCGGACGACCCGCGCGCGTACATCGACCTCGTCCGGGTCGAGGAGGAGCGCGCGCGCGAGTGCGTCGGCCGCTACGAGGCGTTCCTCCGCCGCGCGGGGCTGCTCACCGACGAGCTGGCGGCGTCGACGCGCGCGGAGTGCGAGGAGCTGCTGCGCGCGGGGATCGCGGCCGCCGAGGCGGAGCCGCCGCCCGACCCGGAGCTGCTGTTCTCGCACGCCTACGTCGATCCGCCGCCGAACCTGCGCCATGGCTGAGCTGACGCTCGTCGAGGCGGTCAACGACGCGCTGCACACGGAGCTCGCGCGCGATGCGGCCGTGCTCGTGCTGGGCGAGGACGTCGGCCGCGCCGGCGGCGTCTTCCGCGCGACCGCGGGCCTGCTCGACCGCTTCGGGCCCGAGCGCTGCGTCGACACGCCGCTCGCCGAGGCGGGCATCCTCGGCACCGCCGTCGGCCTGTGCATGGCGGGGTGGCGGCCGGTTTGCGAGATGCAGTACGACGCGTTCTCGTACCCGTGCCTCGACCAACTGATCACGCATGTGGGCCGCTACCACTGGCGCACGGGCGGCCGCATGCGGTTCCCGATCACGATCCGCATGCCGTACGGCGGCGGCGTGCGCGCCCCCGAGCTGCACGACGACTCGCCCGAGGCGTACTACGTCCACACACCCGGCATCAAGGTTGCGATCCCGTCGAACCCCGCGGACGCGAAGGGGCTGCTGGCGGCCGCGATCCGCGACCCCGACCCCGTGGTCGTCTTCGAGCCGAAGCTCGTCTATCGAACCTCGCGCGGAGAGGTCCCGGAGGGCGAGCACGTGGTGCCGCTCGGCCGCGCGCGCGTCGCACGCGAGGGCGACGACGTGACCCTGATCGCGTACGGCGCGATGGTGCCGGTGTGCGAGCAGGCCGCGGACGAGCTCGACGTCTCGTGCGAGATCGTCGACATCCGCTCGCTGCGCCCGCTCGACGAGGAGGCGATCCTCGCCTCCGTCGCGAAGACGGGCCGCGCGGTGATCGTGCACGAGGCGCCGCGGACGGCAGGGTTCGGGGCCGAGCTTGCCGCGCTGATCGCCGAACGCGCGATCTTCGACCTCCAGGGGCCGGTCCTGCGCGTCACCGGCTACGACGTGCCGTACCCCTACTGGACGATCGAGGACCACTACATGCCGTCCGCCGCACGGGTCGCCGGCGCGGTCCGGTCGCTCTTCTGACCGAGCGCCTGCGGCTCTGGCTCGAGCGAGACCGGCGCGGCGCCGGCTACCACCTGCGGGACGCGGCAACCGGCGAGCGCGTCGCCTGGGAGGACCCGCGCATCCGCGTGATCGCGGTCGCAGGCGTCTCCTTCCGGCCCGAGGCGGTCGCGGACGCCTCCTTCGACCCCGGCGCGCGGCTCGCGCTCGTGCCGGAGCCCGACAATTCCCACGACCCGAACGCGGTCGGGATCTGGAACGCGGAGCGGACCCTCCAGGCGGGCTACGTCCCGCGCGAGGCCGCCTCCGAGCTCGACGGCGGCGAGGTCGCCGTCTCGCTCTGGCGGGCCGGCGAGGGCCTCCGCGTGCTGCTGGCGCCGGCGGGCTCCTGGGTCGGGCGTCCGCGCAGGTAACTTCTGCCGCCGATGGCGTACGAGTTCAAGCTGCCCGACCTCGGCGAGGGGCTGACGGAGGGCGAGGTGGCGCGCTGGCTCGTCGCCGAGGGCGACGAGGTCGCGGAGGACCAGCCGCTCGTCGAGATCCAGACCGACAAGACGACGGTCGAGATCCCGTCGCCGGCGGCCGGCACGGTGACGAGCATCCTCGTCCCGGAGGGGCAGGTGGTCCCGGTCGGGACCGTGCTGGTCGTGATCGGCGGGGACGCGGCTCCGTCGGACGTGCCCCAACCGGAGGCCGACGTAGCTGTACCTCTACATCACTCGGTCCCGAGCGGGCACGTCGGAAGGGTGCAGGCGACGCCGCTCGTGCGGCGCGTCGCGCAGGAGCTCGGGGTCGACCTCGCCGCCCTCACCCCCACCGGCCCGGGCGGACGCATCACCGAGGACGACGTCCGAGCGGCCGCCGGCGGCGCGCAGCCGCGGGAAGGCCGCCGCGAGCAGGTGCGCGGCGTGCGCCGCCAGATCGTCGAGCACCTGGCGCGCGCGCACCGCGAGGTGCCGGCCGTCACGTTCGTCGAGGAATGCGACTTCTCGGACGTCGACCTGAAGCTGCTGCTGCCGACGGTGCTGCGCGCGACGGCGCTCGCCCTGAAGGAGTTCCCCGAGCTGAACGCGCGCCTCGACGGCGACGAGATCGTCTACCTCGACCGGTACGACCTCGGCATCGCCGTGCAGACCGAGCAGGGCCTCGTCGTCCCGGTGGTGCGCGGCTGCGACGAGCGCAGCATCGAGGACCTGCGTGCCGACGTGGACGCGCTCGCCGAGAAGGCGCGCGCCGGGAGGCTGGCGCCGGAGGAGCTGCGCGGCTCGACGTTCACCGTCACCAGCGCCGGGAAGCTCGGCGGCCTGCTCGTGACGCCGCTCGTCAATCACCCCGAGGTCGGCATCCTCGGCGTGCACCGCATCGGCCCGCGGCCCGTCGTACGCGATGGCGGGGTGGTCGTCCGCCAGATCGGGAACGTCAGCGTCACGTTCGACCACCGCGTCGTCGACGGCGCGCGCGCGGCCGCCTTCGCGCTCGACGTGATCGCGCGCCTCGAGAGCCGCTAAGAGGCGCCGACCGGCGCCAGGTGGCGCTCGAGCATCGAGTCGATCTTCGGCGCGCTCGCGCGCCCCGTCAGGCGGGCCACGGCCTTCCGCTCGACGACGAGCACCAGCGTCGGCACGTGCTCGACCGCGAGCTTCTCGGCCAGGTCGGCGCGCTGCTCGACGTCGATCTCGACCACCCGCAGCCGGGTGCGCTCCCGGCGCGCGATGTGCGCGATCAGGCTCGCCATGCGGCGGCAGGGGCCCGAGCTGGCCGACGTGAAGAACAGGAGCATGGGAGTCGCGCGGCGTTCCATCGCCGGGTGGTGATTCCCGGTTCGCGGGCGGGTTAAAACGGGGAACTACACTGGCTGGCGCGATGGGCGACTGGTACACGGTCGGAATCCTCGCCGGGGTCGGAGCGGCGATCGGCGTCGGGGCGATGGGCGCGCTGCGCCGCGTCGTCGTCGCGCTGCTCGCCGCCGCCGTTTTGTCGGTGGCGGTCGGGTTCGCGTTCGGGCAGTGGGACGAGGCGGCCGGCGGCCTCGCCGGCGCGGTCTGCGGCTCGGTCGGAGCGGCGCCGCTCGTCGCGGGCGCGCTGCGGCGTGGCGGCACGCGCGGCGGCACCGCGGCGCTGCTCGCGCTCGGAGCCCTCGCGGGCGCGGCGCTCGCGTTCGTGCCCGCGCTCGGGTATCTCGAGGCGGTCGCCGTGCCCGCGCTCGGCCTGCGTCTGCGCCGGCGCTCGCCCGAGCGCCACGCCGGACTGCGCACGCTCGCCCGCGACTAGCCCCATGTCGGGACGCCCGAAGCCGGTCGTGCTCGTCGTGATCGACGGTCTGACGCCCGCCATGTTCGAAGGCGCCGACACCCCCGCGCTCCGCTTCCTCGCCGAGCACGGCGAGTACCGCCGCGCCGCGTCGACGTTCCCCTCGCTGACCCCGGTCTGCCTGGCGTCGATCGCGACCGGCGCGCACCCGGACGTGCACGAGATCCCGCACCTCGTCTGGTGGAACCGCGACGAGCAGCGGCTCGTCGAGTACGGCTCGTCGTTCGGGGCGATCCGGGCCGCGGGCCTCGTGCGCTCGCTGCGCGACACGATCGTCGACCTGAACGCCCGTCATCTCGGCAAGCGCGCCGAGACGATCTACGAGACCCTCGAGGACGGCGGGCTGACGACCGCGGCGATCAACATCACGTGCTACCGCGGGCGCAACCGGCACCTGCCGCTGCTCCCGGGAGCTCCCGCCGTGAACGGGCCGAAGCGGTTCTTCTTCTTCTCGCTCTACGAGAGCGACCGCACCGGGGCGCCGCTCGCGGTGCGCAGCCGCTCGCTCGGCTCCGTCGACGCGTACGCGGCCGCGGTCGGCCGCTGGCTCGTCACGCGCGACGGCTTCGACGCGCTCGTCTACTACCTCCCCGACTACGACTACGCGTCGCACGCGCTGGGCCCGGACGCGGCGCACGCCGCGCTGGCGCGCAGCGACGCGGCGGTCGGCGCCCTGCTCGACGCGGCCGGCGGCCCCGACGCGTTCCTCGACCGCTACGCGGTGATCGTCTGCTCCGACCACGGGCAGTCGAAAGTCCGCCAGGCCGCCCAGCTCGACGCGGGGGGCGAGCTCGTCACCGCGTCGAACCGCGCGGCGATGGTGTACACCGACCGTCCTCGTGAGGTCGCCGAGCGGCTCGACGCGCAGCCGGCGGCGGGCATCGTCCTCTTCCGGGAGGACGGCCGGCTCGTGGCGCGACGCGACGGCGACGAGGACACGGGCCTGCTCGACGCGGTCCCGGACGGCTGCGCCCGCGCCGAGGCTGCCGTGCGCAACCCGAACGCGGGCGAGGTGCTCGTCTCCGCGGCGCCCGGCTGGGAGTTCGCCGACCTCGCTGGCCGCCACCACACCGGCGGCGGCAGCCACGGCTCGCTCGAGGTCGAGGACTCCGAGGTGCCGATGCTGACGATCGGCCTGGGCCCGCCGCCGGCGTCGATCACCGGCATCAAGCCGCTCGTCGCCGGGCATTTCGGGATCGCGGTGCCGCGTGCTGCCTGACTGGGTCGAGCGCCAGCTCGCCTCCCGCGGCATCGGTGACGAGCGCGTGCTCGCGGCGATGGCGCGCGTGCCCCGCGAGCTGTTCGTACCGGAGCAGGAGCGGGAGCTCGCCTACGAGGACGCGGCGCTCGAGCTCGGCCACGGCCAGACGATCTCGCAGCCGTATGTCGTCGCCGTGATCTGCGCCGCACTCCAGCTCGAGGGCGGCGAGCGGGTGCTCGACGTCGGCACCGGCTCCGGCTACCAGGCGGCGGTGCTCGCCGAGCTCGCGGCGGAGGTCGTCTCGATCGAGCGCATCCCCGAGCTGGCGCACGAGGCCGAGCGGAGCCTCGAGCGTGCCGGCTACGGGCGCGTCGAGGTGCTGGTGGGCGACGGCACCCAGGGGGTGCCCGAGAGGGCGCCGTTCGACGCGATCGCGGTCGCGGCGGCGACGCCGGGGTTCCCGCCGGCGCTCGTCGACCAGCTCGCCCTCGGCGGCCGCCTCGTCGCGCCCGTCGGCGGCCGCTTCGACCAGCGACTCGAGCTGCTCGAGCGCCTTCCCGACGGCGTCGTCACGCGCCCGCTCCTGCCCGTCCGGTTCGTGCCGCTGCTCGCCGGTGTCGAATGGTTCGCGCCGGGCGGCGCGGGGGATGAGCGACGGCGATGAGGGGCCGTTCGGCGACCGACCTGCTCGCACTGCCGGTGCGGCTGCGGGGGATCCAGCTCGGTCGTCCGGTCGCGCTGCTCGTCGACGCGGCGGCCGACCGGGTGCTCGGCCTCGAGCTCGCCTGCGGGGACGGCGAGCACCGGTTCCTCCCGTTCGCCGTCGCGGAGATCCGCCCCGACGAGATCGCCGTCGAGTCGGCGCTGACGCTGATCGACGAGCGAGAGCTCGAGTTCTACCGCGGCCACTCACGCGCCATCGACGAGCTGGGCCTGGTCGAGCCCTGGATCGACGAGGACGGCTGCGTCCACGAGGCGCGCAACGCCGCCTGACGGCGGGTACCCTCGCCTGCGCGTGTCTGCACTCGGAACCCGCACCGCGGCGGCCCTGCGCAGCCCCCACAACTGGGTCCAGCTGGCCAAGTTCGGCGTGGTCGGCGCCACCGGCTACGGGGTCAACCTCGGCGTGTACGCGCTGCTCCTGAAGCAGGCGGGGCTCCACTACGTGGCCGCGGCGACCGCGTCGTTCGTGGTGGCCGCGAGCTGGAACTACTGGTGGAACCGCACGTGGACGTTTCGCGCCCAGCGCGGTCACTTCGGGATCCAAGGCATGCGCTTCTTCATCGTCTCCGCGACGGTGTACGGGGCGAACGTCGGTGTGCTCACGGCGCTCGTCTCCTACGGCGCCGGCAAGATCGTCTCGCAGGCGATCGCGATCGTGCTCGTGACGCCGCTCAACTTCCTCGGCAACAAGCTCTGGAGCTTCCGGCGCTGAGAATTGCGGCCGCGGTCGTGGTCGCGCTCGCGCTCGCGCCGGCGGCGCACGCGGGCACGACGACGAGCGTGCCGAACCCGCTGACGACGACGCCGTCGCTCGCGCACACCTCGCCGCACACGCCGCAGGACCTGGCGATCAGGTTCTTCCTCGAGTACCCGAAGGTCGCCGACTGGCTGAAGCGCTATCCGCCGCACCCGACGACCGCCGCGACGTTCGGCAACGGCCAGTGGACGGTCGACGTGTGGTCCGGCAAGGCCGGCGAGATCGCGACCGGCACCGTCGACGATACGTCCGGGACCGTGATCGAGGCCTGGACCGGCCCGCAGGTCGCCTGGCGGATGGCGCGCGGCTACAAGGGCGCGTTCGGCGGCGACCAGATCAACAGCTACTCCGTGTGGCTGTCGTTCTGCGCCGTCTTCCTGCTGGGGCTCGCCGACTGGCGGCGTCCCTTCTCGCTGCGCAACGCCGACCTCCTCGTGCTGCTCTCTCTCTCCGTCTCGCTGTGGCTCTTCAACCGCGGCAACGTGTTCGCCGCAATGCCGCTCGCGTACCCGCCGCTCGTGTGGCTGCTCGTGCGCTGCACGTGGATCGCGCGCAGCGACCGCCCGTCCCGCGGCGCCGCCGTGTGGCCGGTCTGGCTGCTCGCCGCGGCGACCGTCTTCCTCGCGGGGTTTCGCGTCGGCCTGAACGTGCGCGCGTCGAACGTGATCGACGTCGGCTACTCGGGCGTGATCGGCGCCGACCGGATCCTGCACGGGCAGAGCCCGTACGGGCACTTCCCGGTCGAGGACGCACGTCCCGCGTGTGGGCCGGCCGACTCCTCCGGCGAGATCCGCGACCGGATCCAGACGAACGGCCGCTGCGAGACGGCGAACCCGCTCGGCGACACGTACGGCCCCGTCTCGTACCTGGCGTACATCCCGGGCTACCTCGTGTTCGGCTGGAGTCACAAGTGGGACACGCTGCCGTCGGTGCACTTCACGTCGATCCTCTTCGACCTGCTCGCGCTGATCGGCCTCGCGCTCGTCGGGCGCCGCTTCGGCGGCCCCCGACTGGCGGCGACGCTCGCGTTCGCGTGGGCGGCGTGGCCGTTCACGCAGTACGCGTCGAGCTCGAACACGAACGACGCGATCATGCCGGCGCTGCTGACGTGGGGCTTCCTCTTCGTCACCAGCGACCTCGCCCGCGGCGCCTTCGCGGCGCTCGCCGGCTGGACGAAGTTCGCGTCGCTCCTCGTCCTGCCGCTCTGGTCCGGCTACCCCGAGGCGCGGCGCGGCCGGAACGCCGCCCGCTTCTGGCTCGCGTTCGCGGTCGCGACGGTCGTCGTCTTCTTCCCGCTCTTCTTCGAGCAGTCGCTGTTCCAGGCGGTGCGCGTCTTCTTCGACCGCACCGTCCGCTGGCAGATCGGCCGTCCCTCGCCCTTCTCGATCTGGGACTGGGGGCAGTACCACGCGAAGGGCCTGCCGGACCTCCACCTCGTGCAGCGCGTGCTCCAGGTCGCGCTCGTCCTCGCGGCGCTGGCGCTCGGCTGGTGGCCTCGCACGCGCTCGCCGCTGCGCCTCGCCGCGCTGACCGGTGCGCTGCTCGTCGGCTTCGAGCTCGTCCTGACGCACTGGTTCTATCTGTACCTGCCGTGGTTCTTCCCGTTCGTCGCGTTCGCGCTGCTCGCGTCGCCCCGTGAACGTGCGCCTGCGGCCGAGTGAGCGCGCGCTCGTCGAGCTCGGCGCCGCCGCCGGGCTCTTCCTGCTCGCGTGGGGCGTCGCGCACGCGTTCTTCTGGGCGCACGGCCAGATCGTCGACACGCCGACGTACCGCCGGTACGGCGACGCGATCGTGCACGGCGGTCAGGTGCCGTACCGGGACTTCGCGCTCGAGTACCCACCCGGGGCGCTCCCGCCGTTCATCCTGCCCTCGCTGACGTCCGGCTACGACGCGACCTTCGGGTGGCTGATGGCGGCGTGCGGGCTCGCCGTCCTGCCGCTCGTGCAGGCCGTGCGGCCGCGCGCGCTCTGGTTCGTCGCCCTCTCGCCGGTGCTGATCGGCTCGCTCGCGTACACGCGCTTCGACCTCTGGCCGGCGCTGCTGGCGGTCGCCGCGGTCGTCGCGCTCGTCCGCGACCGGCACACACTCGGGTTCGCGCTGCTCGGCGCCGCCTTCGCCGTCAAGCTCTGGCCCGCGGTGCTGGTCCCACTCGCCCTCGCGTGGACGTGGCGCCGCCGGGGGTCGCTCCGGCCCGCGCTCGCGGGGGTGCTGGTCGCGGCCGCGGTCTTCCTGCCGTTCGCCCTGCTCGCGCCGCACGGCGTCTGGGAGAGCCTCCGGCGCCAGGCGTCGCGGCCGCTCCAGGTCGAGAGCCTCGGCGCGTCGCTGCTCGTCGAGCTGCACCTGCGCGACCGGGTCGTCACCTCGTACGGCTCGCAGAACCTCGCCGGCCCGGGCGCGCACGCCGCCGCCGTCGTCTCGACGGCCGCGCAGCTCGCGGCGCTCGTCGCCGTCTGGGCGCTGTTCGCGCGCGGCCCCGCGCGGCGAGACCGGTTCCTGCGCCACGCCGCCGCCGCCGCGGCCGCGTTCGTCGCCTTCGGCAAGGTCTTCTCCCCGCAGTTCCTGATCTGGCTCGTGCCGCTCGTGCCGCTGGTCCGCGGCCGGCGCGGCGTCGCCGCGACGGGCCTGCTGGCGGCGGCGCTCGTGCTGACGCAGGTGTGGTTCCCGTGGCGCTACTGGAGCTACGGGCTCTACCTGCACCGGGGCCTCGGCGCCGTCGTGCTCGCCCGCGACCTGGCGGTCGTCGCCCTGTTCGCCGTGCTCGCCTGGCCGCGCGGTCAGTCGTCGGCCTGAACGCGGACCGCCGTGCACGCGGTCGCGCGCCCGTCGGCGCCGCACTCGACGAGCGCGCCCTCGATTCGCACGTCCCCGCTCGCCGGCTCGAGCCGCGCCGGCATCCCCGTCAGGAACCGCTTCAGCGCGCTCTGCTCCTCGCTCCCGATCACCGAGTCGTGCGGTCCCGTCATGCCCGCGTCGGTGATCGCTGCGGTGCCCCCCGCGAGGACGCGCGCGTCGCTCGTCTGCACGTGCGTGTGCGTGCCGAGCACCGCCGTGACGCGACCGTCGAGGTAGCGGGCCATCGCCACCTTCTCGCTCGTCGCCTCCGCGTGGAAGTCGACGACGATCACCGGTGTCTGCGCGCGTGCCTCCTCGACCAGCCGGTCGACGACCACGAACGCGCTCTCGAACGGGTGCAGCGAGAACTCGCCGAGCAGGTTGACCACGGCGACGCCGTCGTGCACCGCGAGACCGACGCCGGGCGTGCGTGGCGAGAGGTTCGCCGGGCGCAGCACGCGGTCGGTGCCCGCGAGGTACGGCGCGAACCCCTGCTGGCCCCACACCCAGTTGCCGAGCGTGACCACGTCGGCGCCGCACGCGAGCAGCCGGTCGGCGATCTTCGCGGTGATGCCGCGGCCCGCGGCGGCGTTCTCGCCGTTGACGATGCAGAAGTCGATCTCGAGCTCCTGCCGCAGGGCCGGCAGGCGCGTCTCGAGCGCGCGCCGCCCGGGCGCGCCGAAGACGTCGGCGACGAAGAGGATCCTCAGCGCGCGCTCGCTAGTCCAGCGGGACCGTCGCGGCCTGGTGGACCTCGACGACCACGTGGTTGCCCGCGTCGTTCGTGTAGCGGGCGAGCGCCTGCCGCTCCGCGGACGAGAAGTCGACAACGGCGCCGAGCTTCGACGTCCCCGCTGTGACGGTCGAGCCGACGACGAGCGACGGGTCGACGCGCACGTGCGAGACGGAGACGACGAGCGACGGAGCGCCGGTCGGCTCGATGTCGATCTGCGAGCCGAAGGCGCGACCGCTCAGCACCACGTCGCTGATCGCGACGATCGTGCCGTCGACCGGCGAGTAGACGTCCGTGCCCGCCGGCGCGCCGACGTCGAGCGACGACGTGCCCGGCCCGACGCCGCCGGGCAGCTGGTACCAGCGCGGTCCCGCCGCCGGGCTGCCGAAGACCGCGTGCAGCAGCCGCTTCATCAGGCCCTCGTTCCCCTGGGTGCCGACGGGCGACAGGGCCAGGGCGCCCTCGGCGCCGCCCTGGTAGCCGATCGCCGTCACGCGCGACTGGCTGACCGGGAGCTGGAGGTGCAGCGAGCCGAGGCGCGCCACGATCTCGGGCTGCGGCGGGCCCGCCGGCAGCAGGAGGGCGGCGGTCGCAGGCGCAGGCGCCTGGAGTGGCCGGCCGGAGCCGCCGAAGGCGGACAGGAGCAGCACCACCACCGAGACGAGGCCGGCAGCGACCAGCAGAGCGAGGCGACGCAGACGGCGCTCGCGCTCGTGGTGACGGCGGCGCGCCATGCGCACCCGGGCAGGTGCCCCCGGAGGCGACATCCGGGGCACCGTAGCGAAGCTCTCCGGGGCTTTCAACCGCGTACCTCTCGTCACCTGCGCCTTCCCCGGCCTCCGCGCCTCGTCCCACGCCTCGTGCCGGTCGAGCGCCAGCGCCCCGTCGGCGGCGAACGACCAGTCCCAATCCGGAGGCCGAAGCCGGTAGATGCGGGCTGTAGCATCGGCGCCGTGAGCACCGACGGCCGGCCGCCGCGGCTTCAGGTCCCGCGCTGGGTGCAACTGGTGGGACTGCCGATCCTGCTGCTGCTGGCGTGGGTGGCGTTCACGGCGGTCGCTCACGTCGTGTTCCTGTTCATGGTCGCCGCGCTCGTCGCGCTGCTGCTCGACCCGATCGTGCGCACGCTGCAGCGGGTCCGGCTGCCCCGCGGCCTCTCGGTCGCGTTCGTGTACCTCGGGTTCGCAGCGGCGCTGGGGCTGATCATCCTCGCGATCGCCACCGCCGTCGCCGGGCAGACGAAGACGGCGGCGAACCGGTTCAACGACTACTTCACGCATCGTCACGGCGCGACCGGACAGACCGACGCCTACCGCGACGTGGACCGGCTCCAGCACTGGCTCGACACGCACCACCTGCGCTCGGTGCAGATCGAGAAGACGGGGCACCGCGTCGTCCGCCAGATCCAGCGGCGCGACGTCGGCAAGTACACGCACAAGATCGTCTCGTTCGTCGAGGGCGCCGCGATCTCGGTCGGCAAGGCGCTCTTCTCGCTCGTGCTCCTGATCGTGATCTCCGTCTACATGCTCCTCGACATGCAGCGCTGGGGACGGAGGATCGACCGCCGCTTCCCGCCGCGACCGGGCGAGCTGTCGCTGCTCCGCAGCATGGAGCATTCGCTCGCGTCGTACGTGCGCGGCCAGGTCGCGCTGTCGCTGATCATCGGGACGAGCGCCGGCATCGGGCTGTGGGCGCTCGCGGCGGCGGGCGCGCTCCCGCACGCGCAGCACTACGCGCTGCTGTTCGGCGCGTGGGTCGCCGTGACGGAGGTGATCCCGTACCTCGGCCCGTGGCTCGGCGCGATCCCGCCGGTCCTGTACGCGCTCGTCGTGCATCCGCTCTCCGCCCTTTGGGTCGTGCTGCTCTTCCTCGCCATCCACCAGATCGAGGGGCACGTGGTCGTGCCGAACGTGATGGGCAGCGCGCTGCGGCTGCACCCGCTGCTCGTCATCTTCGGGCTGGCCGCCGGCTTCGAGGTGTACGGCCTCGTGGGCGCGCTGACCGCGCTGCCGCTGCTCGCGGTCGCGCGCGCGATCTGGGAGTTCTTCGCCGACCGCATCGAGCTCGAGCCGTGGACGGGAGGCGGCCCGGTGCCGGTGGAGGTCGAGCTGGTCGAGCCGGGCGAGCCGCCGCCCGCAGCCGCGCGTCGCCGATGATCCTGCTCGCCGCGCGCGGTGTCTCTCGCGCGTACGGCGCTCACGTCGCGCTCCACGCGACCGACGTCGAGCTCGCGCCGGGCGAGGTCGTGGCGCTGATCGGGCCGAACGGCGCGGGCAAGTCGACGCTGCTCTCGATCCTCGCCGGGTCGCTGCCGCCTTCGAGCGGCGCGGTCGAGCGGCGCGCGCGGGTCGGCTGGGTGCCGCAGCGGCCCGCGCACTACGGCCGCCTGACCGCGGGCGAGAACCTGCGGCTGTTCGGGCGCCTGGAGGGCGTCGGCGCGGCGCGCGCGGCGGCGCTGCTCGCGGAGTTCGGCCTCCCGGACGGCGAGCGCGCCGGCGACCTCTCCGTCGGCAACCGGCAGCGGCTCGACGTCGCGCTCGCGCTGCTGGCGGAGCCGCTCGTGCTGCTGCTCGACGAGCCGACGGCGTCGCTCGACCCGCACCAGCGCGCGCGCGTCTGGGAGATCGCGGCGCAGCTCAGGGCGCGCGGCGGCGCGGTGCTGGTCGCGACGCACCACTGGGAGGAGCTCGCCGACCGCGCCGACCGGACGCTCGAGCTCGTCGAGGGGCGGCTCCTGTGAAGGCCGTCGCGCTACTCCTGGCGAAGGACGTGCGCACCCTCGTGCGTACGCCGGTGCTGCTCGGCGTGCTGCTCGCATACCCACTCGTGATCGCGGCCCTGGTCGGGCTCGTCGCCGGCTACGCGAGCTCGAAGCCGCGCGTCGCGTTCGTCGACGAGGACGGCCTGCCCCCGTCGCTCGTCGTCGGCAACCGGACGTTCGACGTGCGGCGTACGATCGACGAGGTGGCGCGCAACGTCACGCTCGTGCGGGAGCCCGCGGCGACCGCAGCGCGCGACCTCGCCGACGGCAAGGTCGTCGCCGTCGTCACCGTCCCGCCGGGGTTCGTCTCCACGCTCGAGCAGATGGTGCAGAGCCCGACGCTCGAGCTGGCGGTGACGACCGGCGGCACCGCGCCGCGCGTGCGGCAGCAGGTGCAGGCGCTCGTCTACACGCTGAACACGAAGCTCCAGCGCGCGTACATCGACGCGAACCTGGAGTACGTGCGGCTGCTGCTGCACGGTGGCAACGGCTCGTTCCTCGGCGAGCACTTCGACGTGCTCGGGCTCGACCGGACCGCGCAGGAGCTGGCCGCGCTGCCGCAGAGCGAGCGCGTGCGGACGATCGAGCGGTTCGTGCACGACGCCGGCCTCGCGCTCGCCCGGACGGGCGACGCGCTACGGGCGACCGCCGCGCCGATCGCGCTCGTCGAGCAGAAGCAGCGCGGCCGTTCGGCCGTGCTGTCTGCACAGGTGCAGGCGTACGCGCTCGCCTTGACGTCGGCGTTCCTCGCGCTCGTGCTGGCGGCGGGCGCGCTCGCGGCGGAGCGCGACGAGAACGTGCTCGGCCGCCTGGTGCGCGGGCTCGTCTCGCCGGCGCAGCTCGTGCTCGCGAAGCTGCTGCTCGCCTCGGCCTGTGCGGCGGCGCTCGGGCTCGGGGTCGCGGTCGCCTTCGGCGTCGTGGTGCAGGCGGGCGGCGTGGCCGGCGGCGAGCCGTGGGCGCGGCTGCCGCTCGTCGCCGCCGGGCTCGTCGTCGCGGGCGCCGCGCTCGCGGCGGTGGGCGCGCTCGTCGGCGCGGTCGCGCGCGAGTCGCGGACGGCGTCGCTCGTCGCGGTGCTCGTCGTCCTGCCGGTCGTCTTCCTCGGCCTCGTGCCGAGCTCCGTCTTCGCCGCCGCCGGCTGGCTCAGCGACGCCCTGCCGTTCGCGCACGCGGTCCGCCTCTTCGCCTCCGCGCTCTACGACCTGCACCCGTGGGCCACCGTCGGCACGGAGGCGCTCTGGCTCGCCGGCCTTGCCGCGGCGTACGGGGCGCTCGCGTGGCTGGCAGTGCGTACCCTTCGGCCATGAGCGCCTTCCCCGTGACGCGGCTCCGGCGCCTGCGGCGCACACCGCAGCTGCGGGAGCTCGTGCGCGAGACGACGGTCTCGCTCGACGACCTGGTGATGCCGCTGTTCGTCGCCCCCGAGGCGCTGCCGAACGAGCGGCTGCCGGGCCTCGCCCGGCACACCGTCGACTCGGTCGTACGCGAGTGCGAGGAGCTCGTCCGCCTGGGGGTGAAGGCCGTGATCCTGTTCGGCCTGCCCGAGACGAAGGACGAGGAAGGGTCGGGTGCCTGGATCGACGACGGGATCGTCCAGCGCGCTCTGCGCGCGCTGCGCCCGCGCTTCCCGGAACTGCTGCTCCTGACCGACGTGTGCCTCTGCGAGTACACGAGTCACGGCCACTGCGGCGTGCTCTCGGACGGCGAGGTCGACAACGACGCCTCGCTCGAGCTGATCGCGCGCACCGCCGTCTCGCACGTCGAGGCGGGCGCCGACGCCGTCTGCCCGAGCGACATGATGGACGGGCGCGTCGCGGCGGTCCGAGAGCGGCTGCCGCAGACGCCGATCGTCTCCTACGCCGCGAAGTACGCCTCCGCGTTCTACGGGCCGTTCCGCGACGTCGCCGACAGCGCGCCCGCCTTCGGCGACCGGCGCGGCTACCAGCTCGACCCGGGCAACGTGCGCGAGGCGCTGCGCGAGTGCGAGCTCGACGTCGCCGAGGGCGCGGACGTGCTGATGGTGAAGCCGGCGCTGCCGTACCTCGACGTGCTGCGCGCGGCCCGGGACCGCTTCGACCTGCCGCTCGCCGCCTACAACGTGTCGGGCGAGTACGCGATGGTAAAGGCCGCCGCCGCCGCCGGCGACCTCGACGAGCGCGACGCGGCGGTCGAGTCGCTGACGGCGATCCGGCGCGCCGGCGCCGACATCGTCGTCACCTACTGGGCGAAGGAGTTCGCCTCCTGGCTCTGACCAGAACGGAGCTCTGGCACCGGGCGCAGAAGCTGATCCCGGGCGGGGTCAACTCGCCGGTGCGCGCGATGCGCGCCGTCGGGCTCGACGAGCCGTTCTTCGCCGTGCGCGGCCGCGGCGCGACGATCGAGACCGCCGACGGGCGCACCCTGCTCGACTGGGTGCAGTCGTGGGGGCCGCTGCTCTTCGGCCACGCCGACCCCGAGACGGTCGAGGCGGTCCGCGAGGCCGCCCTCGACGGCACGAGCTTCGGCACGCCGACCGAGCGCGAGGTCGAGCTGGCGGCGGAGATCGTCGACGCCGTGCCCTCGGTCGAGCGTGTGCGGCTGGTGTCGTCGGGCACCGAGGCGGCGATGTCGGCGATCCGCCTCGCGCGCGCCGCGACGCGGCGCGACCGCGTCCTGAAGTTCGCCGGCTGCTACCACGGGCACGCCGACGCCTTCCTCGCGAGCGCCGGCAGCGGCCTCGCGACGCTCGGCATCCCGTCGACGCCCGGCGTCCCGTCCGCGGTCACGGCCGACACGATCGTCTGCGAGTACAACGACGTCGACGGCGTCGCCGCGGCGGTCGAGCGCCACGGCGAGGGGCTCGCGGCGATCGTCGTCGAGCCGGTCGCCGGCAACATGGGCTGCGTGCCGCCGGCGCCGGGCTTCCTCGAGGCGCTGCGGCTCCTCTGCGACGCAGCGGGCGCGCTGCTCGTGTTCGACGAGGTGATCACCGGCTTCCGGGTCGCCCGCGGCGGCGCGCAGGAGCGCTTCGGTGTCACCCCGGACCTGACGATCCTCGGCAAGATCGTCGGCGGCGGCCTGCCGCTCGCGGCCTTCGGCGGCCGCGGCGAGCTGATGGACCTGCTCGCGCCGTCCGGCGCCGTCTACCAGGCGGGCACGCTCTCCGGCAACCCGCTCGCGACGGCGGCCGGGCTGGCGGTGCTGCCGCGCCTGCGCGACCCGTCGGTCTACGAGGAGCTCGAGCGGCGCTGCGCGCGGCTCGAGGCGGGGCTCGAGCCGTTCGGGCGCGTGCAGCGCGTCGGCGCCATGCTGACCTTCTACCCCGGACGTTTGAACCCGGTCGAACAATTCCTGGAGCTCGACTCCGCCCGCTACGCCGAGCTCTTCCGCGGCCTCTACGAGCGCGGCGTGTACGTCGCGCCCAGTCAGTACGAGTGCCTCTTCCCCTCGCTCGCCCACGACGACGAGGCGGTCGACCGCACGGTCGACGCGGTGGCGGATGTCCTCGGCGGTTGACGAGATCGCGGCGGGCGCGCGCCGCGAGAGCGCGGTGTGGGCCGCATCGCTCCGCGACGAGCCCGACTGGGAGCCGGTCTTCTCGCCGCTCGCGCCGCCCGCGCTGGCGGTCGGGCTCGAGACGATCTACGAGGCGTACCTCGTCCACTACGGCCGGCCGCGCCTGTTCGACCCGCCCGACGACGACGAGGCGGTGCTGCTCGGCGACTACCTGTACGCGCACGGGCTCGTCCGGATCGCGGAGGCCGGCGGCGTCGAGGCGGTCGCCGTGCTCGCCGACCTGATCTCGCGCTGCGCCGCGCTGCGCGCCGACCACGCGGACGGCGACGGCGACGCCTGGGTGGCCGCGGCGCGCGCGCTCGGCGGCGACCCCTCGCGCGACGAGGTGGCGCGCGCCCTCGAGCGGCACTCGGTTAGAGTCCGGCCGTGATCTTCGACGCCGCCAGCGAGGGCACGCACGTGATCGAGGGGATGCTGATCGTCGGCCTCGTCTTCCTCGCCGTGATCGTGATCGGCGAGCTCACGCGCTTCGCCGGCCACCGCCGCGCCGAGCGCCGCGCCGCCCGTCGCCAGGCGTACTAGCCCCGCAGCGCTCGAGCCCGTCCAGGATCAGGTCGAGCCCGAACTCGAACGAGCCGGCATCGTCCTCCGGGTCGGCGTGACCTCTGATGTGGTCGGCGAGGTCGGGGTACGCCTCGGCGGGGAAGGTGTGCAGGAACGCCGCCGCCTGCTGCTTCAGCTCCTCGTCGTCGTACGGGAACTCGAGGCTCTGCAACGCGTGGCCGAGGATGTAGCCGTTGAAGACGTGGAAGGCGCGGTACGTGAGGCTCGCCGAGAGCCCCGCCTCGCGCAGGCGGCGCAGGATCGCGTCGGCGTCGGCGAAGTGGTCGTCGCTCGGACGACCTGCGGACATCCAGATGCGGGCCGCCCACGGGCGCCGCAGGAAGGCGTCGTGGGCGGAGACCGCCCGGGCGCGAAGCGCCTCCTTCCAGCTCAGCCGCTCCGCCGGCGGCTCGATCTCGGCCGCGACGAGGTCGAGGATGCCGGCGACGACATCCTCCTTGTTCTCGACGTGGTTGTAGAGCGACATCGCCTCGACGCCGAGCTCCTTCGCGAGCCGGCGCATGCTCAGCGCCTCCAGGCCGTCGCGGTCGACGAGCGCGAGCGCCGCGTGGAGCACGCGCTCGCGGCTGAGCGGCTTCCTCGCGCGGGGCATCTTGACAAACGTACACCGTACGTCTACCTTACAGCGTAAGGTGAAGGCGGTCGTCTACGAGCGGTACGGCATCGACGCCCTCGAGGAGCGCGACCTCGAGACGCCGGCGATCGCCGACGACGAGGTGCTCCTCCGCGTCCACGCCTCGTCGGTCAACCCCGTCGAGTGGTACAGCGTCTACGGCCCGCCGTTCGTGCGCCTCGTCGGCAGGCAGCTCCGGCGGCCGAAGGACACGAGCCTCGGTCTCGACGTCGCCGGGACGGTCGAGGCGGTCGGCGCCGCCGTCACCGGGTTCGTCCCGGGCGACGACGTGTTCGGCGGCTCGGGCGCCGCGTGGGCGGAGGAGGCCGCGGCGCCCGCCGCGAAGCTGGCGCGCAAGCCCGCCGGCGTGTCGTTCGAGGAGGCAGCGGCCACGCCCGTCGCGGGGCTGACGGCGCTCCAGGCGCTGCGCAAGCACGGCGGGGTGCAGCCGGGGCAGAAGGTGCTGATCAACGGCGCCTCCGGCGGCGTCGGCACGTATGCGGTGCAGATCGCGAAGGCGCTCGGCGCGGACGTGACCGCCGTGTGCAGCACGCGGCACGCGGAGCTCGCACGCTCCCTCGGCGCCGATCGCGTCGTCGACTACACCCGCGAGGACTTCACGCGCCTCGACGAGCGGCACGACGTGATGCTGGACATCGCCGGAAGCCGCTCCTTCCTCCGGTTCCGCCGCGTGCTGACGCCGGACGCGACGGTGGTCGTCGTCGGCGCGAAGATGTCCTACTCGCTGCTCGGGCCGCTGAAGCACATGGCCGGGACGATGGTGCAGGCGATCGGGCGGAGCCAGAAGGCGGTCTTCTTCGTCGCGGACGTCAACGCCGCCGACCTCGAGTTCCTCGGGGGGCTGCTGGCGGACGGGACGGTGCGGTCGGTGATCGACCGGACCTTCGAGCTGCACGAGGCCGCCGCCGCGCTCCGCCACCTCGCCGAGGGCCATCCGCGCGGGAAGGTGGTCATCGCCGTCTGACGGCGGATAGGCTCGCCGCGGCATGCCTGCACGTGACCTTCGCGAGTGGATCGCGCTGCTCGAGCGCGAGCGTGAGCTCGTGCGCGTCGACGCCGAGGTCGACCCGCACCTCGAGGTCACGGAGATCGTCCAGCGCACCGTGCGCGCCGGCGGCCCTGCGCTGTTGTTCGAGCGCCCGAAGGGCTCGCGCCTGCCGCTGCTGATCAACCAGTTCGGGACGGAGCGCCGCATGTGCCTCGCCTTCGGCGTCGAACGGCTCGACGACGTCGCGCAGAAGCTCGCCGACGTGCTCGAGCTCCAGCCGCCGGAGGGGCTCGCGGCGAAGGTGCGCGGCCTGCGGACGCTGAAGTCGATCGCCGACTCGCGGCCGCGCACGGTGAAGCGCGGCGCGTGCCAGGAGATCGTCCTGCGCGGCGACGACGTCGACCTCGGCGCGCTCCCGGTGCAGACCTGCTGGCCGGGCGACGCGGCGCCGTTCATCACGCTGCCGGCAGTGATCACGCGCGACCCGCGCACGGGGCAGCGCAACGTCGGCATGTACCGCCTCCAGGTGCTCGGCCCCCGCTCGACGGCCATGCACTGGCAGATCCACAAGGACGGCCGCGCCGACTACCTCTTCAGCGAGGGCCGGCTGGAGGTCGCCGTCGCGATCGGCCTCGACCCCGTGAGCGCGTACGCCGCGAGCGCGCCGCTCCCCAAGCACATCGACGAGCTGATGGTCGCCGGCTTCCTGCGCGGCGAGCCCGTCGACGTCGTGCGCGGCGTCACCGTCGACCTCGAGGTGCCCGCGCACGCGGAGATCGTGCTCGAGGGGTACGTCGAGCAGGGCGACCTCGCCGAGGAGGGGCCGTTCGGCGACCACACCGGCTTCTACACGCCGGCGGAGCCGTTCCCGGTCTTCCACGTCACCGCCCTGACGATGCGCCGCGACGCGATCTACCCCTCGATCGTCGTCGGCAAGCCGCCGCAGGAGGACGCGTGGCTCGGCAAGGCGACCGAGCGCATCTTCCTCCCCGCCGTGCGGATGTCCGTCCCCGAGATCGTCGACTACGACCTGCCCGTCGCGGGCGCCTTCCACAACCTCTGCATCGTGTCGATCAGGAAGGCGTTCCCGGGGCACGCGCGCAAGGTGATGCACGCGCTCTGGGGCCTCGGGATGCTGAGCCTGACGAAGGGGATCGTCGTCGTCGACGAGCACGTCGACGTCCACGACTACGCACAGGTGATGTTCTACGTCGGCGCGAACGTCGACCCGAAGCGCGACGTCGTGCTCACGGAGGGCCCGCTCGACCACCTCGACCACGCCCCGACGCTCCAGTTCGTCGGCGGCAAGCTCGGGATCGACGCGACCGCGAAGGGCCCGGCCGAGGGCACGCGCGAGTGGCCGCCCGAGATCGAGATGAGCCCCGACGTGCGCGAGCTGGTCGACCGCCGCTGGGCCGAGTACGGGATCGGCTGACGGGGCCCGACGCTTCCCGCCGCACGCGACAGGTAGATTCGGCAGAGTTCCGCACGGAAACCGCCTGAGCCGAGCCAACCGCCCGTTGTCATCCCACCACGACGACCACCCGCACGTCCCGGGGCCGAGCCTGTGGCCGGTCGGCTTCGCCGTCGGCATCGTCGTGCTGCTCGTCGGGCTGATCGTCTCGTGGTCCATCGCCGCGATCGGCGCGGTCGTCGCGCTCGTCTTCGCGTTCCTCTGGGTACGGGACCTGACGGCGGGGACGGCGATCGCGCACGCGCCGGAGGTGCCGCCGGAGAGCCCCACGGGGCCGGCGCTGCCGGCCCACGAGGGCGGCGCGGCGATGCCGCCGGCCGCGCCGGGCGAGCGCTACCCGCGCTCCAAGTTCCTCGAGCTCTCGACGCTCGGCCTCGGCGGCGTGATCGGCGGCCTCGTCACCGCGCCCGCCCTCGGGTTCATGGTCGCGCCGGCGTTCCTCAAGCAGGGCTTCAAGGACCACGACATCGGGCCGATCGGCGACTACCCGCTGAACAAGTTCGTGGTCGTCACCTTCATGTCCGACCCCTCGCAGGGCGAGGTCTCGAGGCGCACCGCGTTCGTCCGCTACAACGGCCAGCTGAACGGCCAGCCGAGCTTCACGATCATCTCGAACCATTGCGCGCACCTCGGGTGCCCCGTGCAGCCGAACGGGCCGCTCGACCAGCAGCACCAGCAGCAGCTCGGCGACGTGACGCTGATCCCGACGATCTCGATCGCCGGCTTCGGCTGCCCGTGCCACGGCGGCCAGTACGACACCGAGGGCAACCGCACCGCCGGCCCGCCCGTGCGCGCGCTCGACCGCTACTCGTTCTCGATCCGCAACGGCCACCTCTTCCTCGGCGCGCCCTTCTCCGTCTCGCACGTCGACGGCACGGGCTCGACCGCGAAGATCCACAAGTGGACGCTCGCGTTCCCGGGCGAGCACGTGAACGGGATCGAGTCGTGGCTCTACCCGGTGCAGCCGCCCCACTGATGGCGACGCGCAGGCTCACGCGGAGCGAGCAGCTCCAGCAGACGATCCTCTACCCGCTCGACTGGCTCGAGGAGCGGTCGGGGCTGATCGGCGGCGTCCGCTACTTCCTCTTCCGCAAGGTCCCCGGCGACATCAACTGGTTCCAGACGCTCGGCTCGGCGACGCTGACCGCGTTCGGCGTGCAGGCGCTGACCGGCGTGATCCTCGCGATGTACTACAAGCCGAGCGCGTCGGTCGACCCGCGCACGGGGCAGCCGATCGCGTACGAGTCGATCCAGCACATCACGAACGACCTCTGGGCCGGCTGGCTCGTGCGCGGCATGCACCGGTGGGGCGCGTCGGTCTTCATCATCCTCATGTTCATGCACATGGGGCGCGTCTTCCTGTTCGGCGCGTACAAGTACCCGCGCGAGCTGAACTGGATCATCGGCGTGCTGCTGCTCGCGATGGGCCTCGGCGAGGGCTTCACGGGCTACCTGCTGCCGTGGGACCAGACGTCGTACTGGGCGACGGTCGTCGGCATCAACATCAACGGCACCGCGCCGTTCCTCGGGCCGTTCCTCGCGCAGTTCCTCCAGGGCGGCACGTACATCAACACCGACACGCTCTCGCGCTTCTACTCGATCCACATGCTGCTGATCCCGGGCGGGATCGCGGCGCTGATCGGGCTGCACCTGTACCTCGTCGTGCGCCTCGGCGTCACCTCGCCGCCGTGGTCGAAGGAGGCCGCCGGCACCGGCCCGGTCGAGGCGGCGCCGACGAACGGCGGCCGCCGCGCCGGCCTGCTCTCGCCCGGCCCGCGGAGGGCCCGCTAGGTCATGGCCTCGGATCGGATCGTCGAGCGGCGCAAGGTCTTCCAGCAGTACAAGGCCGACGTCAAGGAGCGCGGGAAGCCCTTCTACCCGTACGCGATGCTCCACGACACGATCATGTCGCTGGTCGTCGTCGCGGTGATCATCGCCCTCGCGATCGTCTGGAAGTGGTCGACGCCCGGCAACCACACGGGCACGACGGCGGGGTGGCTCGGCAAGCTGCTCGATGCGCCGGCCGACCCCGGCACGATCAACTTCGTCCCGCGGCCCGACTGGTACTTCTACTTCCTCTTCTACCTGCTGCGCATCTTCAAGTGGCCGAACTCGGTGCTCCTCGGCACGATCGGGATCCCGACGATCCTGCTCGTGCTGCTGCTGGCGATCCCGTTCATCGACCTCCGCGCGGAGCGGCGCCTGCTGCGCCGCCCGGTCGCCATCGTCGCCGCGTGCCTCGTCGTCGTCTCGATGGGCGTGCTCACGTACAAGGGCGCCACCGCGAAGGAGGCGCTCGGCACGGAGCTGCTCGCGCAGGTGCCGCACTGGGCGCAGTCGGAGAAGTTCGCGTCGAACCCGACCGCGGTGGCGGGAGCGAAGCTGTTCGCGGTCGCGGGCTGTCTCAACTGCCACACGTACAACGGAACGGGCGGCGCCTTCCCCGGCGCGCCGAACCTGACGGCGGAGGGCGCGAAGAACAAGGGCATCGCCTTCCAGATCGCGCACCTGAAGTGCCCGGCGTGCGTCAACTCCGGCTCGCCGATGCCGTCGTTCGCGGGCCTCGGCGACTCGCGCCTGAAGCTGCTCGCCACCTTCCTCGAGTCCTCGAAGGGCGGCAAGTAGACGCGCACGGCGAGGCCGCGCGCGTACGCTGTCGCGCGATGACCCTCGCGCCGGAAGGCGTCCGCACGATGTTCGACCGGATCGCGCCGGTCTACGACGCGATGAACCGCGTCATGACCGCGGGGCTCGACGTGCGGTGGCGCCGGCTCGCTGCGCGCGCCGTCGTGCGGCCGGGCGACCGGGTGCTCGACGCGGCCTGCGGGACCGGCGACTTCGCGGTCGCCGACGCGGCGGCGGGCGCGTCGCGCGTCACGGGCCTCGACTTCTCGACCGCGATGCTGGCGCGCGCGCGGCGCAAGGCGCCGCAGCTCGAGTGGGTCGAGGGCGACCTGCTGGCGCTGCCGTTCGCGGACGGGACGTTCGACGCGGCGACCGTCGGCTTCGGCGTGCGCAACGTCGCCGACCTCGAGCTCGCCCTGCGGGAGCTCCGGCGCGTGCTGCGGCCCGGCGGACGCCTCGCGATCCTCGAGATCACCCAGCCGCGGGGCCCGCTGCGCCCGTTCTTCTCGCTCTGGTTCGACCGGCTCGTGCCGCTGCTCGGGAAGGCGCTGCCCGGGGGCGCCGCCTATAGCTACCTGCCCGCCTCGGTCCGGCGGTTCCCCGGTGCGGAGGACCTCGCGGCGCTGATGCGCCGGTCGGGGTTCGCCGACGTGCGCTACAGCCTGCTCGCCGGCTCGATCGTCGCGCTGCACACGGGAGCGGCCGCATGACCCAGACGCTCGCCGCGGTGCACGGCACGCCCGGCGTCGCCGCGTACATGGCGGAGGTGGAGACCGGGCTTGCACGCGCCGTCGCAGCGCGGCCCGGGCTCGCGCGCGTCGTCGCCGGCGAGGCGCTCCGTGCCGGCGGCAAGCGGCTCCGGCCCCTGCTCTGCTTCCTGACCGCCGTGGACGAGCCGTCCGTCGAGGCGGGCGTCGCCGTCGAGATGGTGCACATGGCGACGCTCGTCCACGACGACCTCGTCGACGGCGCGCGGCTGCGGCGCGGCCTGCCGGCGGCCTGGTCGGTGTACGGCGAAGACGCCGCGCGCGCGGCGGGCGACTACCTCTACGCGTGCGCGTTCTCGGTGCTCGCCGAGACCGGCGACGAGCTCGCGGTGAAGACGCTCGCCGACGCCGCCCTCTGCCTTGCCCGCGGCGAGGCGATGCAGAAGCTCCAGGTGCACGACCCGGACACGACGGTCGAGGCCTACGTGGAGCGGTGCACGCTGAAGACGGCGAAGCTGATCGAGGCGGCCTGCCTGCTCGGCTCCGGCGGCGACCGCGCGCTCGGCGCCTACGGGCTCAACCTCGGGATCGCGTTCCAGATCGCCGACGACATCCTCGACTGCGCGGGGCAGACGCAGGACACGGGCAAGATCCCGGGCACCGACCTGCGCGAGGGCACGCCGACGATGCCGCTCCTCTACGCCGCCCGGCAGGACGAGGTCGTGCGCGGCGCGCTCGCAGGCGGGCCGCTCGACGGGGCGCTCGTCCGCGTCGCGTCGACGGACGCCCTCGCCCGGTCGCGCGAGGCGGCGCTCGACTACGCTGCGGCTGCGCGGTCGTTCCTCGCCGCGCACCCCCACCGCGAGGAGCTCGAGTCCCTGACGTACGCCATCGTGGATCGCGCGGGCTGATGTCGGTCAAGCTCGGACGGATCGGGTACGTCAACATGGCGCCGGTCTTCTTCCGGCTGGACGCCGACGTGGAGGAGGTCGTCGGCGTCCCGACGGAGCTGAACCGCCGGCTCGTCGCCGGTGAGCTCGACGTCGCGCCGATCTCGTCGATCGCGTACGCGCGCAACGCGGACACGCTTCGGCTGCTGCCGCGGCTGTGCGTGTCGAGCGAAGGCGCCGTCGAGTCGATCCAGCTGATCTCGAAGACGCCGCTCCAGCGCATCCGCACGGTCGCGGTGACGCCGGAGTCGGCGACGTCGGTCGTGCTGACGAAGGTGCTGCTGCCGGACGCGGAGCACGTGCCGCTCGGCGAGGAGGCGGAGGCGAAGCTGCTGATCGGCGACGCCGCGCTCAAGTCGGCGTTCGAGGACCCGACGCCGCACCACGATCTCGGCCGGCTGTGGCTCGAGCGGACGGGGCTGCCGATGGTGTTCGCGGTCTGGGCGGCGCCCGAGCCGACGCACCCCGGCCTGCCGGAGCTGGAGGAGGCGCTGGTCGCGTCGGTGCGGGCGGCCCGCGAGCAGCCGGAGCTGCTCGCGTACGAGTCGTCGGAGCGCTACGGGTACCCGGCGGGCTTCCTGGCGCGCTACTTCGAGAAGCTGCGCTACCGGTTCGGCCCGCGCGAGCGGGCGGGGCTGTACACGTTCCTCGAGCTGGCGCGCGACGTGGGCGAGCTCGCGGAGGTGCCGGAGCTGCGCTTCGTCGCCGCCGCCGGCGCCGCGGTCTAGCCGGCCCGGGGGCGCCCACGGTGGGTCGAGGCGCGCGTCCGCGGTCGAGCCCTGTCCCCTTCCGCGTCACCGCCGCGGCCGGCTGCGTGGGGCGCCGTCAGCGTAGGCCGTAGGAGCCACCCCGCGCCCCCGAAGTTCCACTCTTGTTCCAGAGCGGTGTGTGTTCCTCTTGGGTGGCTGCCGCCAGACGGGTCGCCGCGGGCCGTGTCCCCGCGGGGCACGCGCGGCCGTGAGAACGTGACGGAAGTGCGACGCGCGCGCGGCCGTCAGCGCGCGTAGCGGACCGCGGCGCGGGCGCGGCGGCGGGCCGCGTCGAGCTCGCGGTCGCGCGGCGGCGCGCTCGTCACGAGCTCCGCCAGCAGGTGCTCCGTCACGTGCGCGACCTCGGCGACGGCCCGTTCGAACGCCGCCTCGTTCGCCCGCGAAGGCTTCTGCATCCCGCTCACCTTGCGCACGTACTGGAGCGCCGCCGCGCGCACCTCGTCGTCGGTGGTCGCCGGGTCGTAGTTGTAGAGCGTGCGGATGTTCCTGCACACGGGGAGCTCCTCTCTCGTCAGGACGGGGCGAGCGCTGCGGGACGCTCGGCGCGGCGGTAGGCGACCTCGTAGCCGAGCGAGCGCGGCACCGCGAGCAGCGCCTCCAGGTCGAGCTCGATGCGCGCCCCCGCCTTCTGCGTCACCTCGT